>JAYEMI010000094.1:0-21095 GCA_034718015.1 Campylobacterota bacterium
ACTTTATTCTTTTTAAATAGGTCCATCAACTCATCTAAAGATACCATATCACCATCTATTTCAAATAGATTATTATTTTTATTTTCCATATTACTCCCAACTTTATTTTTTAAGAGAAAACTTAAATTCTTTTTCCATTCTTATTGCTTCATCTCTACCATATACAACTATATCTCTATCTACCTCTATTTTATCATCTTCTATCTTTTGAGGATACTTCACATGATTTAAAATATGTCTAATTGCATTTAACCTTGCTTGTTTTTTATTATCACTTCTTATAATTGTCCAAGGTGCTACATCTGTATGTGTTGAACTTAACATCATAAATTTAGCTAATGAATACTCATCCCAATATTTTTGTGATTCTTGATCTACTGGTGAAAGCTTATGTTGTTTTAATGGATCAGTTTCTCTTTGTTTAAACCTTCTACTTTGCTCCTCTTTTGATACAGAAAAATAAAACTTAAATAAAATAATATCATCATCAGTGATCATCTCTTCAAATTCTGGAACATCTTTTAAAAACTTGTGATGTTGTCTTTCTGTACAAAATCCCATTACAGGTTCTACCATAGAACGATTGTACCAACTTCTATCAAACAATACTATCTCACCAGCACTTGGAAGATGCTCTGCATATCTTTGAAAATACCATTGAGATCTCTCTTTATCACTTGGTTTTTCTAAAGCAACAACTCTAGCACCTCTTGGATTAAGGTGTTCAGTTATTCTTTTTATAGTTCCACCCTTACCAGCAGCATCACGACCTTCAAAAATCATAAGAACTTTTAATCCCTCTTCTTTTACATAGTTTTGAAATTTTAAAAGTTCAACTTGCAAACTAGCTAACTGTTTTTCGTATTCTAGAGTCTCTTTTTTAACCCATATCTTAACTTTTGGTGATTTTTTCTTTTTTTGTATTTTTAAATCATTATTTTCCATACATTTCCTTTTCATTATATTTGAGATTTATCAAAGTCTATATACATATAATATTCTTTTTTATCCAACTTAAAAGATATTTTATAAACTACTGTTCTTTAGCATTTTTTATAATACAAATTATACACCTAATTATATTAACTAAACAAATTAAAATTTAGATTTTTAGATGTATCTATTTTAATTGTTAATTTGATTATATTTGGTAACATATTCTTCAATTTTACTTTTTGATTCATCATTTATTAAAATCTCTAGATCCATTAAATATATATTATCTATTTTGAATTTTTCTAATTTTACCATATCTTTGAGTGTTGTTACTATTGAGTAGTTTTGATATGTTTTTTGAATATTATCTATATCATCTTTAGTAAAGTTATAATGGTCAGCAAAGCTTTCAACTTTTATATCATTTGGCAAAAATTCCAAAAGCCTATTTGGTTTAGAAATTGCTGTTAGAAGTAAAAGTTTTTTAGGTAATTCATTTATAGTTATTCCGTTTTTTTTAAAAGTTACTATTCGTTGGAAGTCTTCACTATCTTTTAGTACTAAGTCAGTAAAAGCATACATCATTTTTGTATCTCTATACCCACCACTTGGTAAACAAAATATATTTGTAGGTTCCTCTTTTGGTCTTATTAAGATATCATATTTTAATATCTCGTGTTTACTATACCCATCATCTAAAAATACAACCTTAGAACCAAGTTCTCTAGCTTTTAAAATACCATCAACTCTATTCTCACTAACAATAATTGTTGCCTTTGGCAAAGATAAAGCCAAAACCATAGCTTCATCTCCACTAGTTTTAACATCTTCTAGAATCTTACCATTTTTAGATACTACAAAAAGTCCTTTTGACTCTCTTCCATAGCCTCTTAAAATGATAGCTGCATCTTTTTTATCTTTTGCTAGAGCAATAGCAAGTGGTGTTTTTCCTGTTCCACCAACTACTAAATTACCTATACTAATAATTGGTATTCCAAAATCAAATGGCTTTTTAGAGATCCTTTTATATGCTGTTATTACACAATAAATTATAGTAAGTGGAAACATACATATTGAGACAATCTTTTGGAAAGGATTAGGAAAGAACAAATATTGTTCTACCCATTTTGTTAAAAATTGATTCAAGTTATATCCAAGAATCAGATACTTTTTTTATTGTATTACAAACATATAGTGCATCTTCATCACTCATTGATGGGTATATAGGAAGTGAAAGTATTTGACCATAGTTTGTAAGCGCATTTCCATATGCTGTTATTTTCAATTTATACTTCTTTTTATAATATGATAAAAGGTGCAATGGAATATAATGTAATCCAGTAGCAACACCATTTTCTTTTAAAGCTCTTGCAAATCCATCTCTATTTTTAGTTACTTTTACAATATATTGACTAAAAATATGTTCCTCTTTAAAATTTGGTCTTACTATATGCTTTACACCATCTAGCTCTTTATTATAAATACTAGCAATCTCCTGCCTTCTTTCACAAAAAGAGTTTGTTTTATAAAACTGAGCAAGAGAAAATGCAGCTTCTAGCTCTGTCATATCATATTTAAAACCAATATCAACAACATCATAAATATAATCAATATTCCCATATGCATCAAAACTACTATTTATTGCATGTGTTCTAAGTAGCTTTGCTCTTAAAGCTATATCTTCATTATTTGTTACAATAAATCCACCTCTACTAATAGCTGTTTTACTATTAGAATAGTTTGTAGAAAAGATTGTCATATCAGATTCAAGAGAACCTACCATTTGATCATTGTACATAGCTCCTAATGCACTTGTAGCATCTTCTATTACTAAAATATCATGTTTTTTTGCTATCTCATAAACTTTATCTAAGTCTGGTATTTCACCTGCAACAAAAGTTATCATCAAAGCTCTTAGTTTTTTTGAATTATTCTCTTCTAAATATTGATCTAACTTAACTAAATCAATATTAAATCCATTTGATTCAATATCAATAAATATAGGTTCAGCATCAAAATGTCTTACTGTTTCTGGTAAATTTGGAAAAGAGTTTACACTCATCAATACCTTATCAGCTCTTTTTAGATCAATAGCACTTAAAGCAAGATGTAAAGATGAAGTTGCATTATTTGTAGATATAGTATACTTAGAACCAATAAACTCAGAGATCTCTTTTTCTAACTCTTCAACTTTATTTGTTGTTTGATCATTTTTTAATATTTCTAAAACTGAATTTATCTCTTCATCATCTATTGTTGGCTTAAAAAATGGAATATCTTTTTCATTTTTATGAGTTTGTAACATTTTTAAATCCTTTAATTATTAAAATCTATTTGTGCTATTGTAGGTAACTTACCCTTAAATGCATTTGCTTTTATTCTATATTCTAGCATATCTATCAATTTTTCATCAATACCATTTAAAAGTAACTGTTCTTTAGTTTTCTTTTCATCTACTAATTGTTTTAAAACATCATCCATTGTTTTATAACTAAACCCTAGTTCCTCTTCGTCACTTTGACCTTCCCATAAGTCAGCACTTGGTTTTTTATCAATAATAGAGTCTGGAACACCCAAATACCTTGCAAATTCAAATTCATCTGATTTGTACATCTGACCTATTGGATTAATTGCACATGCTGTATCACCATATAGTGTACCGTACCCTAGAAGTATCTCAGACTTATTTGAAGTACCAACTACAAGTGAGCTATCTCTTGCACTAATATCATACAAAACAGACATTCTCATTCTAGCACTTAAATTTCCAATTCTTAATGGTGTAGAATCCTTTATATGATCAAAGTAACCTTTTACCATAGGAGCTATCTCTATAACCTCATATGATATATTAAACTTATCACATAACTCTTTTGCATCAACTATACTAGCATCACTTGAAAAATGCGATGGCATAAATACACCATGCATACTCTTTCCAAATGCCTCTTTACACAATACTGCAACTATTGCAGAATCAAGTCCACCACTTATACCAACTAAAACTTTTTCTAAACCAGTTTTTGAAACTTCGTCTTTTAAAAAGTTTACCAACTGAACTTTTATATTTTCATAATTCATAAAATCCCTTACATACCAAATTATTATAAAAATTATTATATCAAATTTAATATAAAGAGACTAATATAATATAGACTAACTATTAAAAAATAAGAAGTTAAATAGTTATTGTAATTTTAAAGATTGATATTTTTTGAAATATTCATTGAGTTTATGTTAATTTGTATTATCTTTACATTAAAGTAGTAGAATTTTAAATTAAAAGCAGAGATAAACTCTACTTTTAATTATTTTTTAGAAATCTCTCCATCTTGAAGAACTTCCTCAACCTCTTTTTCAAAAAGGTCCTCTTGTCTCATACTAATACCTTTCATATGTGTAATAGGTACAGTAAATGCAATACCATCACCAGATGTAGTGATATGTAGTTTTCTAATTATACCTTTTATGATAGAATCAACAATCATACTAGGTACGATAAATAATAGTAATGTATCAGTCTCTTCATGAGAATGTCTAAAGATATTATCAAGTTCAGCAAGACCCATACCTGAAGCATTAAGTACTGTAACTCCAGAAGCTCCAGCATCTCTTGCAGCATGAAGTGCATCATCTTTTTTATCTTTAGGAACGATAACAACAACTGCTGAGAAGTCTAAGTTCATAGAGTGTCTTAAATCTGTAGCGTCAAGATTGATAGTTGATAAACTCATATCATCAACACCCTCAAGAGAACCATGGATTTTAGAAGCACCAGATTTTTCATCTTCATCAGCAATCTCTGTATCACTTTTAACATGAAGTTTCTCAACAATAATACCATATGCCATTACAGTTATCATAGGAAATAATGAAGCAAACGCAATTAAACCAAAACCATCAAGAAGTGGATCTCTACCCTCGATATTTGTAGCAAGTCCAATACCAAGAGCAGCAACTAATGGTACAGTAACTGTTGAAGTAGTTACCCCACCTGAATCATAAGCAATTGGAATAATATGCTTAGGAGCGATAAATGTAAGTGCTACAACAATAGCATATCCCACAATTATATAGTAATGAATTTGTCCACCATCAATAATTCTAAATGCACCTAAGGCGATACCAAAAGCAACACCAAAAGCAACAAATAGTCTTAGTGTCATATCATTAATCTTACCATCACTAATATCTTTTGCTTTTTTAGCAATAGCCATTAAAGCAGGTTCTGCCATAGTAGTAGAAAAACCAATTGCAAATGCAAATGCAAAGATAATCCAAACATTATCCATTTGAGTAAGTTGGTATGCCATAGATTCACCAAGTGCGAATAGACCCATCTCTAACCCAAGAATAAATGCATAAAGACCTAAAATAACAAGAATAAAACCAATAAGTACAGTTTTTAAATTGTCAATTCTTTTCTTTAATATACCATATTGAAAGAAGAAAATAATAGCTAAAATAGGAAGTACATCTCTAACAACAGCTAAAATTCCAGTAGTTACCGATTCTAATGTTATTTTTGTAGTCTCTGAAACAGATGCTTCAACAACAACTTTTGCAACCTCTGTTGCATCTACAAAAGTATAAACATATATACCATATACTTGAACAAAAATCATAGGAGTTAGTGATGCAAATGCAATCAGACCAAATCCATCAATCATTGGATTTCTACCTTTAATAGTAGAAGCTAAACCTATACCAAGTGCAGCAACAAGTGGAACAGTTACAGTCGAAGTAGTAACACCACCTAGATCGTATGCAAGACCAATAATCTCTTTTGGTGCAAAAAATGTTACAGTTACAACAGCTATATAACCAGCAATGATGTAGTAATGTATCGGATGCCCTTTGATGATTCTAAATACACCAAGTAAAATTGCAAATCCAACAGAACCAGCAACAACATATCTAAGTATATTTGCATCAATTCTACCACTACTTATACTAGCAGCTTTATCAGCAATAACAGCCAAAGCAGGCTCAGCAATAGTAGTACCAAAACCAATAGCAAACGCAAATACAAGAATCCACATAGTAGATCCACTTTTTGCAAAGTCTCTAGCTAGCCCCTCTCCAACAGGAAATATACCTATTTCAAGTCCTTGTAAGAAAATAGCCAAACCAATACCAACAATAATCATACCAATTGTTGTAGGTACCCAGTCAGGTGGAATTGCTTGTATGATAGCTAATTGAAAAATCAATATAACTATAACAATTGGTAGTAAATCTCTAAACGATTCTTTTAAGAGTCGTAAGAAAAAATAAAATTGTGTCATTTTAACCCCTTTTTATAAAATATTACGATTATAACAAAAGAAATATCAAAATAACAAGTTTTTTTATTATTTTATAAAAATTAATGTTTAATGTTATTTTCTTGTAACTTTTTAAAGTTTAATAAATCATTAGAGTATCCAAGAACTACAAGTGTATCACCAAAGTCTACTTTATGTGATATTCCACTTGAATAAAAAATAAATTTATCACTTATCTCTTTATCTTGAATACCTAGTATAATTAGATTGTATTTTTGTGTTATATTAATCTCACTAAGATAAACTCCATCAAATATTGAGCCTTTTTGTATTGTTAATTCAAATACTTCGATATTTGATTCACTAAACAAAATATTGTCTAGAACATCTAAAATAAGTGGCTTATGCAGAGATCTAAAAATCCTCAAAGCTCCTATCTCATAAGGATTTATTATCTTATTAGCACCTGCAAGAAGCATTGTTTTATTATCCTCTTTTGTAAATGAAACAGAGATTATTTTTAACTCTTTATTTAGATTCCTTACACTTAAAGTTACAAATAGATTTTTATGTTTATCATCACTTACACAAAAAAAGGATTTTGTCTCTTTATTAGTAACTCCTAAAGATAAAATATTTTCATCCTCCATTAAAGATATATTTTGAACTTCATATCCATTTTGTTTTGCTTTTTTTGATAATTCAATATCCTCTTCAACTATAATAATATGATATTTTTTTTGTTGTAATACTTTTGCTATTTGAATAGCTATTTTACTAAAACTATAGATAATGACTTTATTACTCATCACACTAACCTTTGATTTTCTTCGATAATAGATCAACTTTAAATTGTTTAATAGACTCTTTATAGCCTATTACAATTAACATATCTTTTGATTGAAGTGTATATTGATCTTTTTTTGGATTGAATTTAAAGTTTTGTCTATTTTTAGCATCTACTACACCTATTAAAGTTAAGTTGTAATCATCAAAATTTATCATACCCAACTTGTGACCTACTAAACTAGAGTTATCAAGTAATTCAACCTCATCCATAACTGCACCTTCTGTATTTAATAAAATATCATCTATAGCATCAAAAGCAACAGGCTGCCCTATATACTCAGCAGCTACTAATGCTGTGATCTCATTTGATAACACAACTTCAGAAGCACCTGCTAAAAAAAGTTTTGATTTGACATTTTCATTATTAGCACGAGCTATAATATTTATATTTGGATTTAAACTTCTAGCTGTTAATATTATAGATAGGTTCACTGAATCGCTATTTGTAATTGCAACTATAGTTGTAGCGCCACTATTTATCCCAATACTAGCTAATAGTGATGAGTCTGTAGCATCTCCTTTTATTGCTAAAAAGTTTTGAGTACTTGAGTGTTTTAAAATATCATCATCTTGATCTATAATTATAAAATTTTGTTTTATTTTTCTAAATTCATCTGCCAAAACTTTACCCATTCGTCCATATCCACAGATTATTACAAAATCTTTTAAAGAGTTTGCCTCACCCATCACTTTTTCCTCTTTTAAAACTGATAGCTTTTCCCCTAATGCTGTTGTCACTATAGATGTAAAAAAGGCAATAACAGATAATCCACCAATAACTAAAAATAGTGTAGCTACCCTACCTTGAATAGTAACAGGACTGATATCACCAAAACCAACTGTAGATATAGTAATTACAGACCAATAAACTGCATCGAAGTAGTTAGAGATATTTGGGTTTATACCTGCACCCTCATATATAAAGATTATAGTTGAACCAAACATAACTGCAAGGGTAAACATAATAGCAAGGGTAAAAAACTCAAATTTCTTCTCTATAAATACATGTCTAAATTGTTTTATGGAATTTGTATATCTTAATATTTTAAAAAGTCTAAAAAGCATAAGAATTCT
The DNA here is from genome assembly GCA_034718015.1 of Campylobacterota bacterium. Lineage (GTDB taxonomy): Bacteria > Campylobacterota > Campylobacteria > Campylobacterales > Arcobacteraceae > JAIOSF01. The sequence continues at coordinate 8,127 of JAYEMI010000094.1, forward strand.
AAGGATTCTAAGAGGTCTATAATATGGTAAAATAGCAAGTAGATCTATAATAGACATAGGTGAAAATACAAAAGATATCTTCTCTTTAAATATTTTTTTGAAAGAACGATTGATATTATAATTTGTATTTATTAGTTGTGTTTTTTCATAGTCATCAATAATATGTTTATGCATATGACTACTAATCCAAAAACGACTAAGCCACTCTATTATAAATATTATTATTGCGATAGTTTCATAAGTATCAAGCCACTCCAAAACTTCATGGTTTACCTCGTAAATTAGAATTGCTACTGTACTTAAAACTAAAAAAATCATAAAAAAATCAAAGTATCTTTTTTTAATTGAGTTATCATCTTCTAATAATTCATATATAAAGTGCTTAGTATTGTAATATCTTTTTGATGACTCTAAATAGTATGCAAAATTTATAAAAATATTATTCACTTATTTTTAACCTTTATGATATTTTTTTCTAACTCTTCTAGATATTTAAAATCTTTATTGAGTGGTTTTTCATAGCTTTTTTTCATATCTTTTAATATTCTATCATTGTGAATTACACCAATAAGAGTTGCTCCTATTAAAGCTGCAACAGGGTCATTTGTAGAGTATCCAATTGGAAATATATAGTTTTGTGAGTAGGGTGAAGTTGTATTTGAATCGTTTGAGTATAAAAAAGTAAAAGATAAGCAAAGTACTAAAAAATACTTTGCGTTATTTCGTAAAAAGTAATTCATTTATACTTGGTGAGAAGAGTGTTTGTTTAACATATCTTTCATAGATAAATAGCTGTTTAATGCTCCTACATAAGCTCTAGCACTTGCTATCATAGTATCTAAGCTAAGACCATGTCCTATCATTGCTGGATTGTCATCATTAAATGTTACTTTACAAGTAACTTTTGCTAAGGCATCTTTACCTTCTGTTACAGCTACTACTTTATAATCATTTAACTGCCCGTTATAACCAGTAATTCTATCAATTGTTTTAAATATAGCATCCATAGCACCATCACCAATTCCAGCATCTGTTATCTCTTCATTATTATGTTTTATACTTACAACTGCAGATGGAAACCCTTTACTACAATCAGAGATTTGTACGGATGTTATCTCATAAGTTTTATTATGATTTAATTTTTCATCAGAAACAATCATCATAACATCATCATCCATAATCTCTTTTTTCTTATCACATAATAATTTAAATCTCTCAAATGCACTATTTAATTCATTATCTGGTAAATTCTCAAAACCTAATTGAGATAATTTATCTTTAAAAGCAGCCCTTCCAGAGTGCTTACCTAAAACTATAGTGTTGTTTTTTTCAATACCAATATCTTCAGGTCTCATAATCTCATATGTTTCAGCATTTTTTAACATACCATCTTGATGTATACCACTTTCATGTGCAAAAGCATTTTTACCAACAATCGCTTTGTTTGGTTGAGGCTCAATACCAGTTATATTTGCTACCATTTTAGAAGCTCTATATATCTCTTTTGTGTTTATGTTTGTAGTATAGCCTGCAAACATATCTTGTCTAGTTTTTAATGCCATAACAATCTCTTCCATAGCAGCATTTCCAGCTCTCTCACCTAAACCATTTATAGTACATTCAACTTGTCTAGCACCAGCAGTTATACCTGCTAAAGTATTAGCAACACCTAAACCTAAGTCATTATGATTATGTAAAGATATAATTGCGTTTGAATTTATTGAATCTACAAAGTCAACCATAGTTTTAACCATATCACCTATCTCATTTGGTAATCTATACCCAACAGTATCAGGTAAGTTTATAGTTGATGCCCCTGCTTCTATTACTGCTTGAGTTATCTCTTTCATAAAAGGTATTTCACTTCTACCTGCATCTTCTAAAGAAAACTCTACATCATCTACAAATGTTTTTGCATATGATACAGCTTTTACAGCTCTTTTTATAACTTCATCTGGAGTCATTTTTAACTTATATTGCATATGTATTGGACTTGTTGCTATAAATGTATGTATTCTTTTCATATTAGCTTTTGATACAGCTTCACCAGCAGCTTTTATATCTCCATCAACTGCTCTAGCTAAAGAACATATTGAGCTATTTTTAACTGTTTGTGCTATTTGAGATATTGCATCAAAATCTCCAGGAGAAGCTGCAGCGAACCCAGCTTCAATAACATCAACTCTTAACCTTTCTAATTGTTGTGCTATTTGTATCTTCTCTGCTGTGTTCATTGATGCGCCAGGAGACTGTTCACCATCTCTTAATGTTGTATCGAATATTATTATATTTTTATTATTACTCATTTGTTACCCTTAATTGTGTATATGTAAGTTTTATTGGAATTATTAATTCAACTCTTATCTTAAAATTTGATTTGTTTAATTTAAGTTAAGAGAAGAAGGGCTTTTTGTCTTGTAGTAATTATATTTGAATATCTCATTGTATGCCCCTTGATTTGTATTTATTTTCTTGATTTTATCCAATTTAACTTTTATTATTACTTATAAAGGTATAATAGCATATATTTAAAATACAAAAGGTATATAATGACATTTAAACAACTAGGCTTAGCTAAAGAGATAATTCAAGCTTGTAAAGATAAAGGGTATGAAAAGCCAACATCAATTCAAGAGGAAGCTATAGAATTAGTTTTAAGAGGGAGAGATCTTTTAGCAATAGCAAAAACAGGTACAGGTAAAACTGCTGCATTTGTATTGCCTATGCTACAAGATATAAAAAAAAGGCAAGATTTAAATAAAGATGTAAATAGAATATTATCAAAACTAATTATAGCTCCAACACGAGAATTAGCATTACAATTAGAAAAAAGTGTTAATGCTTATGGTAAATATCTAGATATAAAAACTTGCTGTGTTTATGGTGGCTCTAATATAAAACCACAAATCAAAACACTAGAATCAAGAGTAGATATAGTAATAGCAACAACAGGTAGACTAATGGATCTTATTAGACAAGATAAAATCAATGTAACAAAAGTTGATACACTAGTTTTAGATGAAGCAGATAGCATGCTTGATATGGGTTTTGTTGCAGATATAGAAACTATTATACTAAGTTTAACAAATCTAAAACAAAATATTTTATGTTCTGCAACCCTTGGTCCAAATATAAAAAAACTATCAAATAAGCTTTTATTAAACCCAAAAATCATAGAAGTAAAATCAAACGATAGACTAAATGATAGAATTGATCAAATTGCATATCCTGTTAAAAAAGAGAGAAAACTAGAGATGTTATCTTATCTTATTGGTTCACAGAATATGAAACAAGTGTTAATATTTTGTAAAACAAAAGCTTTAGCTGAAGAGATTATATCAAACCTTAAACTTGATGGTATAAAATCAGCCTCAATTCATGGTGACAAAACTCATGGAGCAAGAGTAAAAGCTATTACTCAATTTAAAGAGGGGCAAATACAGGCATTAGTAGCAACAGATGTAGCTGCACGAGGACTTGATATAGTTGATCTTTTTTATGTTATCAATTATGATTTACCATTTATGCCTATTGACTACCTGCATAGAATAGGAAGAACTGCTAGAGCAGGTAAAAATGGTGTTGCTATATCTTTACTTGATGAATATGATGTAGCAAGTATACGAGAGGTTGAAAAGTTTATAAGTCAAAAAATTCCTAAACTAAGTCTTGATGGCTTTGAAGTAGGAAGTAGAGTTAAAATGATAGCAACAAAAACTATTGTTGAAACAAAAGATGATAAAAAAAGAAGTAAAACTAGTGGTGCCTTTGGTAACAAAAAGAGGAAGAAAACTGTTAATTCAGAACCAAGGTTAAGAGGTAAAAGAATTTTAGGACAAAGTCACAATAAAAGAAAATAAAAAAGTATTATAACTAGCTTAAACAAATACTAATAATTTATTAGATATAATCCCAAAAATTAATACACCCAAAAGGAATTATGATGAATAAAAGAGTCCTTGTAAAATTTTCCGGTGAAGCATTAGCTGGAGAAAATGGATATGGAATTGATACTAAGATATTAGATTATATTGCTCATGAGATAAAGCAACTAGTAGACAATGGTATTGAAGTTGGTATAGTAATTGGTGGTGGAAATATCATTAGAGGTGTTAGTGCAGCAGCTGATGGTATTATAAAAAGAACTAGTGGCGATTATATGGGTATGCTAGCAACTGTAGTAAATGGGATAGCTGTACAGGAAGCTTTAGAACATATTGGAATTTGTGCAAGACTTCAAACTGCTATAAAAATGGAGCAAATTGCTGAGAGCTTTGTGGTGAGACGAGCAAAAAGACACCTTGAAAAAGGTAGAGTTGTAATATTTGGAGCTGGTACAGGTAATCCATTTTTTACAACAGATACTGCAGCAACTTTAAGAGCAACAGAGATTGAAGCTTCTATGCTTATTAAAGCAACTAAAGTTGATGGTGTCTATGATAAAGACCCTGCAAAATTTAGTGATGCTATCAAGCTTGATACATTAAGTTTTGATGATGCATTAAAAGATCATATAAAAGTAATGGATGATACAGCAATTGCTTTAGCAAAAGACAATTATCTACCAATAGTAGTAGCAAATATGAATAAAAAAGGAAATTTATTAAATATAATAAATGGCGATTATTCACAATGTTCAATAGTAAAATAAAATAATAAAGGTATAAAATGAGATTAGAAGAGATATTAGCAAAAGCTTTAAGTAAAGTTGGAAATGATAGATATATATTAGCAGTTGCAACTGGTCAAAGAGCTGATGCGTTAAGTAAAGGTGCAAAGCCATTATTAGAAAATAGTGAAACAAAAAATATGAAATATACTGATATAGCGATTAAAGAGATTGCTTATGGATTATTAAAAATTGAAAGTTTAGAAAGAAACTAAACAAATAATAAAGCATAGTTTTGGATAAATTTTTAAAAAAACTAAAAGATATAAACACTATAGAGGGTGCTGTTGAGAACTTAAAATCAACTTTCACCTTCAATGAAAAAGTGCAAAAAGCACTTGATTTTTCAATACAATCACACAAAACACAATTTAGAAAAAGTGGTGAACCATATGTTGTTCACCCTATACTTGTAGCATCTATTACTGCTTTTTATAGTAGTGATGAGTCTATGGTTATTGCTGCACTGTTACATGATGTAGTTGAAGATACCCCTGTAACTATTGAAGATATAGAAGCCCAATATGGTAAAGATATAGCTCATATAGTAGATGGTCTTACAAAAATCGTTGAGATAAGAGAACATGAGCTAGCACCATCTGGAGATGATAAAAAGCTGATAGCTTCAGCTTTGACATTTAGAAAAATGTTAGTAGCTTCTATTGATGATGTTAGGGTATTAGTTGTAAAGCTTTGTGATAGACTCCACAATATGCTAACCCTTGATGCTTTAAGTGAACGAAAACAAAGAAGAATCTCTGAAGAGACACTAGTTGTGTACGCTCCTATAGCACATAGACTTGGTATCTCTGCTATTAAAAATATTCTAGAGGATCTATCTTTTTACTATCTATATCCAGAAGAGTATCAAAAAATAGATACATATTTAACAGAGTATCAGCAAGAGATGCAACTAACTTTAAATAATTTTTTAGCAAATACTCAAAAAATATTAGAAAAAAATGGTTATGAGGGTGATGATGTAAAAATTTTTAGTAGAATCAAGCATCATTACTCTATATATCTTAAAATGCAAAGAAAAGGTGTGTGTATTGATGAAGTTTTAGACCTATATGCAATACGAATACTTATAAACAATCCTATTGATTGCTATGATGTTCTGGGTGTAATTCATACAAATTACAAACCTTTAATAGCTAGATTTAAAGACTATATTTCAATACCAAAAGAGAATGGATATCAAACTATACATACTACAGTATTTTCAAAATCTAAAATATATGAAGTTCAAATTAGAACATTTGATATGCATGCCGTAGCTGAATTTGGAGTTGCTGCACATTGGAAATATAAAAGTGGTGCAAATGTATCTAAAACACCAAATTTAAATTGGCTTCAAACACTAGCATCAAATGATGTAAATGTAGAAGAGTTCTATGATGATGCAAAACAAGATCTTTTTAGTGAAGATATAGTTGTATATTCTCCAAAAGGTGATGTATTCACACTTCCAAGAGGTGCTACTGCATTTGATTTTGCATATGAGATCCATACTGATGTTGGAAACCATGCAATTGATGCACTTATAAATAAAGTAAATAAACCTTTATTAACTCAGTTAAAAAGTGGTGATATACTATCAATACAAACACACAATCATATAATTCCAAGATGTACATGGTACGATATGGTTATTACAACAAAAGCAAAAAAATCTATTAAGCATATATGCCACAATAGACTAAAACATATTGATGCTATGGCTAGTAAAAATATTATGAATACTATTTTCTCTAGATATAAAGATAATATTATTGATGATTTAGATGAAATAAAACTAAATAATCTACCAAAAATAGTTTATAACTTTGATCACCTTAAAAATACAAAAAAGAATATTGAAAAATATATTAGAAAAAATGATGGTCTTTTAGCAAGAATTAAAGTTCAAACTTTAGGCTTAAAAAAGATTCAATTTGAAAATGTAATAGTATATTCAAATTTTAGTATAAATTCAGTATCATTTGACCATTGCTGCCATCCCAAATTTGGAGATGATATAGTTGCACTAAAAGATGGTAAAGATATAGTAATACATCACAAAATGTGTGAAACAGCTTATAAGAGAATGAGAAAAAACCAACAAATGTTATTTTCTCAATGGCTAAAAGATAAATTTTATAGATATAAGATGGTAGTTAGTATACCTAGTACTAGAGGTGAATTAGCTAAACTATTGACATATTTATCTGTTGATCATGACGCTACTATATTAGCTGTTAATTATGGAAAAGACCTACATACCTCAAACCAATACTGTACGATTGATTTTGAGATTAAAAATGACAATAAAGAGAGCGTAAGAGCTTTTTGTGAACAAAAAACAAAAGTAATTGAATTTTATTTAGCACAAGATGCTTACAAATAAAAAATTTGAAAAAGGTATAGTAACTATAAAATGGATATTGAAAATAAAATAACGGAAGCATTAAATGAAATCAGTAGAGGTTCTGAAGAGATTATTGATAATGAAAGATTAGAAAAGTTAGTTAGAAACTATTATGAAAATGGTGAAAACTATTATGTAAAAGCGGGTTTTGATCCAACAGCACCTGATCTTCATCTTGGACATACTGTTTTACTACAAAAACTTTATATATTCCAAAAATATGGTGCAATTATTCAATTTCTAATTGGAGATTTCACAGCAACTATTGGTGATCCTACTGGTAAAAGTGCTACTAGAAAAGTACTAAGTAGCGAAGATGTGATACAAAATGCTCAAAGCTATAAAGAGCAAGTGTTCAAAATACTTGATGAATCTAAAACAGATGTTGTGTTTAACAGCCATTGGTTAAATGATTTGGGAGCTGCAGGTATGATTGCACTTACTTCTAACTTAACAGTTGCTAGAATGCTTGAAAGAGATGATTTTAGTAAAAGATTTGCATCAAATACACCTATAGCTGTTAGTGAATTTACATATCCATTACTTCAAGGTTATGATTCAGTACATCTTAAATCAGATGTGGAAATTGGTGGAACAGATCAAAAGTTTAATCTACTTATGGGTAGACAACTTCAAAAATCATATAATACAAAAAAACAACAAGTAGTTCTAATGATGCCAATTTTAGAGGGTCTTGACGGTATTCAAAAAATGTCTAAGTCTCTAGGAAACTATATAGGTGTAACAGATGAACCAAATGATATGTTTGGAAAAGTATTAAGTATAAGCGATGAACTTATGTGGAGATATTTTGAGCTATTATCATCAAGAAGTATATCTGAAATTGAAGATCTAAAAGAGAAAACTTCAACAAGGGAGCTACACCCTAAAAAAGTAAAAGAATCTTTAGCTATAGAAGTTGTTGATAGATTTCATGGCAATGGAGCTGGTGAAAAAGCAAGAGCAGAGTTTGAAAAAATATTTGCAAAAAAAGATATACCTACAGATATGGAAGAGTTTACACTAAAATCAGGTATAGGAATTCTTCAAGCATTGGTTGATTGTAAGCTTGTACCTTCATCATCTCAAGGAAGAAGGGATATTAAAGGTGGAGCTGTTAAAATTGATCAGCAAAAAGTAGAAGATGATAAATTACTTTTAGAAGCAGGAAATTATGTGCTTCAAAAAGGTAAGAAAAATTTTGTTAAAATAATAGTAAAATAAAGGATAGATATAATGAAAGCATTAAAAATAGGAAAATATACAATAGAAAAACCAATCGTTCAAGGTGGAATGGGTGTTGGTATTAGTTGGGATAAACTAGCTGGAAATGTATCTTTAAACGGTGGTTTAGGTGTAGTAAGTGCTGTTGGAACTGGTTATTATGAGGACGGTAAATACTCTACAAAGATGTCAAAAACTGGTAGACCCGTTGAGGCTAGTAACTTTTATAATAGTGATGCAACAAAAGCTATCATTAAAAATGCTAGAAAAATATCTGGAGATAAACCACTTGCTGTTAATATTTTATACGCAAGTTGTGATTATGGAAATATTGTAAAAGATGTTTGTGAAGCTGGTATTGATATTATTATTACAGGTGCTGGACTTCCTACAAATATGCCAGAGTTTGCAGCAGACTATCCAGAAGTTGCACTTATCCCTATTGTATCATCTGCAAAAGCTTTAAAAATTATTTGTAAAAGATGGAAAAGATACGATAAAATACCTGATGCAATTATAGTTGAAGGTCCTAAAAGTGGTGGACATCAAGGTTTTACTTATGAGCAGTGTACACAAGAAGAATATCAATTAGAAAATATATTACCATCTATTGTTGAAGAGGCTAAAAAATGGGGTGATTTTCCTATAATTGCTGCTGGTGGTATATGGGATAAAAATGATATTAATAAAATGATATCACTTGGTTGTGATGGTGTTCAAATGGCAACTAGATTTATTGGTACATTTGAGTGTGATGCACATGATAATTTAAAAAATGTTTTAATCAACGCTAAAGAGGAAGATATACAATTAATTAAATCACCCGTAGGTCTTCCTGCGCGTGGTGTGATTACAAATCTACAAAAAACAATAGAAGATGGAACAGCTCCTAAAATAGCATGTGCTAGTAACTGTGTTGCACCTTGTAAAAGAGGAGAAGAAGCTAAAGCTGTTGGATATTGTATAGCTGATAGTCTAAGTGACGCGTATAGAGGTCATCTTGATACTGGATTGTTTTTTACTGGTGCAAATGGATATAAACTAGATAAACTTATTAGTGTAAAAGAGTTGATGGACAAACTTACAAACGGCGAATAATTTGAATAAATTTATAAAATTCTTTTTTACACTTTTATTGTTTTCTGAAGTTCTTTTTGCTGTTTCCAATAGATACTACCAAGAAAAGTTTGATACAACAAAAAAACTTTATCTTGGTGCAGTTATGTCAAATAATAAGAATAAAGAGATTGAGTATCTAAAAAAACTTGTTAGTTATGGTGATAAACTAAAACAAAACACTATTAAATACAAAAGAGAATTAAATAGACTTGATCATACAACTTCTGTATCAAAACCTATTAATACACAATTCAAATTGAAGCCAAAAATAAACTACAATATAAAATCAATCAAACAGACGCAAAATACTATAGTATTGGAATTTAATAAAAATATAGATAAATCTTTTTTAAAATTCTCTGAAGAGAAAAGAAAGAATAGATATTTTGATTATTTTGATTTTAAAGGAAATTTTAAAGATGCAAAGCCTTTAAAACTTAGAATTGATGGGATAGATAAAATAACTGTTGTCCAATATAAAAAGAATAAATTAAGAATATCGTTAAGAGATAAAAACAATCCAAAAACAATATATATTTTCAACAGAAATAAAATCATTATAAAGGTTTTAGATAGTGATATTAAAAAAAGTAAAGTAGCTGTAAAAACAAAAAACAAAGTTAAAATTCTAACAAATGAGATATTATATCCAACTGGTAAAGTTGTAGTAATAGATGCGGGACATGGTGGAAAAGACCCTGGTGCTGTTGGTAGTAGAAAAGCTTATGAGAAAAATATAGTTTTAAATATCGCTAAATACCTACGTAAAGAGCTTAAGGATAAAGGGTTTAAAGTTTATCTTACTAGAAATAAAGATAAATATATAAAACTATCTAAAAGGACAAAACTAGCAAATAGAAAAAATGCTGATATGTTTATCTCTATACATACTAATGCAGCAAGGAAGTCAAGAGCTAAAAAAGCTTATGGTGTAGAGTCATACTTTTTATCTCCAGCTAGAAGTGCTAGAGCCAAAAGGGTTGCTGCACTTGAAAATAAAGGTGATATGGGGAGTATGGGGTATAGTAGTAAAAACTCTCTTTTAACTATTCTAAATCAAGGAAAAATAACAGCATCTAATAAAATGGCTATAGATATTCAAAAAAATATGCTTTATAATTTAAGAAATAGATATGGTAAAAAAGCTATTAGAGATGGTGGAGTAAGAGAGGGACCTTTTTGGGTACTAGTGGGAGCTCAAATGCCATCAGTTCTTGTAGAAGTTGGTTATATTTCACACCCTACAGAGGGTAAAAGAATAAACACTAAAACTTATCAAAAACTAGTGGCTCATGGAATTGCAAATGGTATTGAGAGTTATTTTATTAAAAATTAATGTGATTTTATTTAGGTACTTTAAAAATATCTCCATATATTTTATAAGGATTATTTTCACAATAAGATAAAGTATAAGCACAAACAATAGCATCTAGTTTATCCTCATGGCTTTTTAAAGCTTTCCCTTTTAAAAGGCTAATATCAACAGTAAAATCACCTTTTAAAACTTTTTGTAGATATTTTTGAAGTATATTTAGTTGAGTTCGAATAAATGCAACATCTCTACCTTTTTTTCTTTTATATGGTAGTACACTTCCGTGAAAACAGTTCATAATAGTAGCATGTGGATATACTTCAAAAAGGTTATCACCTAAAGTATGTGGTATCATCTTTACTAACTCTTCAGAACGAATAACCCCAGAGCTATTTTGAAGCAAATCTCTATTTACAGGATAAACTCCTAGTCTTTTAGAGCTATAATCCCTTAAAAACTCTTTTTCTATATCTCTATTTCCCGTTTTATTTGGTATATAAAGTGGTGCATCAACACCAACTTTAGCATTTGAATACTTTTCTATAACTTTTAAAATATCTTCAAGTGTATCGATGATATCACAAAATACCACTTCATTGTTTTTTATAACTGCAACCCCTGAAGAGTAATTATCACTCCAAGCTAGATCAATTCCTATATAATACAATCTTCTCTCTTTTTAGTGTAATAATTTTATGATATCTTTTTCAATATCTTCAGGTGTAGTTGATGGTGCATACCTTTTGATAACTTTCCCGTTTTTATCTATTAAAAACTTTGTAAAGTTCCACTTAATAGTATCTATCCCCATAAAACCACTTGAGTTTTCTTTTAGATATCTATATAAAGGGTGGGTATTTTTCCCATTTACATCTATTTTACTAAACATATCAAACTTAACCCCATAAGTCAAACTACAAAACTCTTTGATTTCATCTTCAGTACCAGGCTCTTGAGATAAAAACTGATTGCAAGGGAATCCTAAAACAGCTAATCCTTTTAAACTATACTTTTCATGAAGCTTTTCAAGCCCCTCATATTGATTTGTAAATCCACACTTACTAGCTACATTTACTATAAGCATCACTTTATTTTTATACTTTTCTAGTGTAAACTCTTGAGCATCTATATCTTTTACTTTAATATTATATATATCCATCTTGTCATCCCCTAGTAATATTGTCACTATTAAAAATACAATTGTAAATAATTTTTTCATCTTAGTTTAGTCCTTATACCAAATTAAATTATAACTAGCACTTAAATAAGTTCTCGAAGTAAATTGTTAATAATTGTTTGATATGATATCCTTTTTTCACTTGGTTCTTTTTTTGGTTGATAAAATCATCAATATTAATATATCAGTTTTTTGCACTCTTTTTTTGTTAATTTATAGCACTAATATCTTAAATGGCATTAAATAATAATCAAATATAATTTTAGTTAAAATAAAATCAAATCAACACAAAAGATACCATAATGCAAATAATCCAAACCTATCTAAACAACTGCAACAGACTACTTCAAACAGGAAATGCAAGAGAACACAGCTACAGAGGTGACTTACAAGAGTTGTTAAATCAAATCATAAACGATAATGATATAGTAGTGACAAATGAGCCTGCAAGGATAGTAAATGTGGGTGCACCTGACTATAGTATCACAAAAAAAGATATACCTTTAGGATATATTGAAGCCAAAGATATCAATAAACCACTTGGAAGCAAAGACTACAAAGAGCAGTTTGATAGATATAAAAATGCCTTGGACAATCTTATCATCACCGATTATCTGGACTTTTGGTTTTATAAAAATGGTGAACTTACTCAAAAGATACAAATAGCTAACATAGAAGATAATCAAATAGTACCAAATGAAAAAGAGTTTTCAAGGTTTGTGGATAGTATAAAAGACTTTACATCGTTTGTATCTCAAACTATCACTAGCCCATCAAAGTTAGCAAAACTGATGGCAGGAAAAGCTAGACTTCTTGAAAATGTAATAGAAAATGCAATTTTAAGTGATGAAGAGACAGAAGCAAATAACTCTTTACGAAACCAACTTGAAGTATTTAAAGCAAATCTTATACATGATATTACAGCAGAAAGTTTTGCAGATATATATGCTCAAACTATAGCGTACGGACTTTTTGCAGCACGACTTCACGATACTACACTTGATGACTTTTCAAGACAAGAGGCTGTTTATCTTATACCTAAATCAAACCCATTTTTA
>JAYEMI010000095.1:0-21066 GCA_034718015.1 Campylobacterota bacterium
AGGTACAGTTAAAATTGAAGCTGAAGGTATAGACCATATAACAGTAACTGAAAATAGCAGTGGAATGGGATTTGGTAAAGAGTTTACAGTTACTTCAGTTGAAGGGCATATTGATAGTAGTAATGAGCTTCAAACAGCTGTTCTTGTAGATGGTGTATGTGAAGGTGTAGCTTATGAAACAACTTCAGGTGTAACAGGAACGACAGATGCTGAGGGTAACTTTAGCTTTAGAGAGGGTGATGATGTTACATTTAGTGTTGGTGGAGTTACATTAGGAACGGCAACAGCTTCTGATATAGAGAGTGGTCATACATTCTTACAAGATATAGCTGATGTAGATAGAACGGATCTAAATGATGAGTATTTAGAAAATATGGCGACATTCTTACAGTCTGTAGATACTCCTGATAGTGGTGATAATATTGTGATCACTCCTGAGGTTCATGCAGCACTTGCTGATGCTGATATTGATTTAAGAACTGCATCTGAGCAAGAGGTTGCTGATTTAGTTGAATCTATAGGTGCTACATATGTTGAAGAAGATGTTGCTATGGAGCATGTACAAGAGATGCTTGAAGAGTATGCAGGTATGGATGAATCAGAATTTGATGAGCATATAGATGATAGCTTACAAACTGCTACATTTGGTACTGAAGCACCTGTAGGTGTTACATACACTACAAGTTCTGGAGTTGAAGGTACTATAGATAGTGATGGTGTATTTACATATGATGAGGGTGATGATATCACATTCTTTGATGCCAATGGAGATGTAATATCTACTATAAATGGAAGTGATATTGGATCTGACAATTTTATCTCTATGGGGGAGATTGTATCATTAGGTGAAACTATCGATACTGATGTAGTAGAATCTGAACAAGAGTTAAGTATTGTAGAAGTTGATGGACAAGATGTAACAGATGGTAAAGAAGCGACTATAACAGATACAAATGGAAATGTTTTAGGGGTAGCAATAGTAAATAACAATGGTGAAGTTGAGTTTACTCCAAGTGAATTTGCTATAGAGATGAATGGAAGTGAATCATCTGATGTATCATTTGAGTATACTGTAAGTGATGGTACAGATAGTGATACAGCAGAATTAACTGTAAGTGTTGATGGTGATATTGATGCAAATGTAGATGATACAGTTGAATCTGAAGAAACTTCTGATATTGCTGAAGATGAATTTGATTTAGACTTTGATGAGAGTACAATAGCTGGATTTGAAGAGGTTGAATCAGAACCTGAAGTAGCAGTTGAGGAAGAGATTGTTCAAGAAGATGTAAGTGAAGATACAGAAACTTCAGTGATAGATAATGAAGCGTTTGATTTAGATTTTGATAATTTAGCAAATGATATTGTTATAGATGAAAATATAGATGAAGTTGATAGTACAGAGAGTGAGATATATATTGGTGATGTTATAGATACATCTGCAATGGATTCTGATGTAAACACTGACTTCTTTGATGCACCAGAAGCAAGTGCACTTGATACTAATATTCCTACAGAAGATGTTGTTGCACCAGAAGCAAGTGATTTTGTAAGTGGGGGAGATAGTGGAATTGAAGAGGTACAAGTTATACTTGATACTCATGTTCAAGTTGATCAGTCTTGATTGTAAACTAAAATATAAAAAAGGTAGAGATTAGTCTCTACCTTTTTTTATGAAATGTATACCAAAGTTCAATTTACAAAAAGTGTTTATTATAATAAAATATAACTATACAAAGGGGTAAGAATGGAAAATCTTGAAAAAATTATAGAAGAGTCAAAAAATCAGAAATCAGACAATAAGGATGAAGTGGTTAATAAATATAGTGCTATAGATATTGATTTCTTTGATGTTTTTGAGACACCACTTGATGAGCAAACAATAAAAAAAACAGACCTAGAAGATATATTGTATGAAGAATCTGATTTTAGTAGTTGTACTGAAAATAAAATAAATAATACATTTCACAGTGATAATAATGAAATAAAAGAGATAGAAAATATCATTAACAATACAATTATTTATGAATAAAATAATAATAATTATAATAAATTAATTCATTTAAGGTATACTTTAGTATAATATCCTAAAAATAATAATATTTAGGATATTTAATGCCTCAAGAGAGCAATAAAGAGAAAACACAAAAGATATTAAAAAAAACTAATGATATGATTGGTTCAAAAACTTTACTGATTATTTTATTTTTACTTATTACGGTTGTTATAGTATATATGTCAAAAGCTTTATATGCAACTAAAACAGATGAGTATAAAAATAAGATATATACAAAAATAGATCAAAACATACAAGAACAATATAATATAATGTTAAAAGAAAAACTAGATACTTCTACATTGGTATCTTCATCTTTATCTAAAAACAATAGTATAAAAAAAGCACTTATTGCAAATAATAGTACAAAATTAGATTTAGAAAAGTTGCTTGATGAGATGAAAACTACAAAAGAGTATGTTGATATTCAAGCAGAGGTAATTGATGCTGAGGGGATTAGTTTTAAAAGAAGTTGGACATACCTTTCAGGGGATGATTTAATACAAAATGATCAAAAGCTAGCACATCTTATTAAATACCCTCGAGTTGATACAACTATCGAAGCAACAAAATATGGACTTACTTTTACAAACAAGATACCAATTTATGATAATGATAAGTTTTTAGGTTTATTTGGAGTTAATATACATTTTGATGCACTTGTTGATATTATGTCAAAGAATGGATTTGATAGTATTGTGTTGTTAAATGAAGATGATTCTAAAAAGATTGTTCAAGAGTTGTCTTATTCTAAAAAATTTGTAGATGATTGTTATGTTGTAAACTCTAATGCAAATAAGTATTTATTAAAAGTTTTAAAACAAAATGGTATAGATAAGTTTTGTGATAATTGGGAAAATAGTTTTATAGTAAATGAACAAAGTAGTCACTTGGTATCTAAAATCATAATAAAAGACTCAGACAATATCCCAATAGCAAAAGCAATAGTTTTTAAATCAATAGATGAGATAGATTTTGATGATTTAGAATTTTTTCAACAAACTCATATTATATCAACGATATTATTAATACTTTTAGTAGCATTTATTGTTAATTATATATCTTTGAATTTATCAGTAAAAGAGTTTTCACGAGGTAATGATGCTTTGGTATTAGAAAACAATGAGTTACAAGTAAAAGCGAATGAACTTGACTATAAAGAGAAAGAGCTTGATAATCTTTTCGATAACCAACCAAATGTAATGTTTATGCATAATGCAAAGGTTATTACAAAAGTAAATAGAAGATTTATAAAAGGGTTTTTTAGAAGATTTAAAACTTATGAGGGTTTTAGAGATCAGCACTCTTGTGTAAGTGAACTATTTGAACAATATGATGGTCAAAATTATATTTGTAGTCAAGTGATTGATAAGAAATACTGGATAGATTATATTTTAGATGACCCTAGAAAATTGTATAAAGCTGTTATGTCAGTTGATGGTGATCCTCATCACTTTATTGTTAAATTAAATGAGATGGAGTTTAATAAAAAAAGTTCTGAAAGGGTTATTATTGTAGCATTGGTAGATGTAACTCAAGATATATTAAACAACACTCTTGGTTCTAAAACTGTAGAGCAAAAAAAAGAGGAACCTAAAGTAAAAGAAGAGATAAAAAAGGTAAGTAGTCCTAAAAAAGAGATTGAAGTAAAGGGGAAAGAAAATAAAAAAGTTGAACAACTTCCAGAAGTAAGTGAAGTACAAAAACCTGCAGAAATTCCAACTAAAAAAGAGCCTGTTAAAAAACCTATAATAAAAAACGATATCAAACAAGAAAATAAAAATGTTCCTACAGCAACAAAAAAAGAAGAGGTGAAAAAAAGCAATAAACTTGATGCCTATGGTCTAATTCAATCAAGCTTTGCAACAGTGCTACAAGATACAATACTAAATGATGTGTTAAGTGAAAAAATAACAGTAATTAATTCAACAACACTTAATGGTCAAAATATATTAAGATTTGATAATAAATTTGAAATTCTAAATAAAAAAGATCCACTGGTGTGGCGCCTTCTTATACCTATTGAAAGTTTGTCAAAAGTATTTAATATTATGGTGGGTGAGGAGAATCAAAAACCAACTAATGAAATAGATGAAGGACTTATGGATATAGCTGAAGCATTAGTAGAATCGATGGGTGAAATTATCAAAAAAAATACAAAAAATCAAGTTAAACTTGCAGCTTCATCAGCAATAATACAAAATAATACAAAAATGGATTCAAGTGAGATGAAACTTTTTGATTTAGGATATATGATTGGTAACAAAAAGTTTCCAATTTTTTTAATGCTAGATACAGTAAAGAGATAAGATGCTTAAATATATAGTTTTAAATTTATTTATTTTCTCAAGCTTATTGCTAGGAGATGAAAATATAGATGTGGAAGAAAGATTATATATAGAGTTAAAAAAAGAGTTTAAAGATGATTTTGATGTTTGGGGGGTTGAATTTTATAAAGAAAATTCTACTATAAGATTTAGTAAAAACAATTTTTTATTTCAAAGGGGAAGTGCAAATATTAGCAGAACTTTTAAAATAATATTAAAAGATTTTTACCCTAGATATATAAAAATAGTATCAAAGTATGAAGAGTCTATAGCTGAGGTGATAATAAAAGGTCATACATCATCTGAAAATAATAAAGCCGAAACTATAGATGATAAATATTATAGAAATCTAATATTGTCTCAAGAAAGAGCAAATAGTGTATATAGTTATATAAAAGGTTTAAAAAGTACTAATATCTCTAAAATAAAACCATTGGGTGTATCGTCTTCTGAGTTGATTCTTGATAAAAAGAACAGTGAAGAGAAAGAGAAATCTAGAAGAATAGAGTTTTTTATAAAATTTAATTCTAGCAATCAAAATATTACAAAAGATATTATTGTTGATGATGGTTTTACTAAAGATGAAACAGATACTAGCATTAGTGATAACTTAGAAGATATTAATATTACAGAAAATAAAAAGAAAATAATATCACTAGAATATTATGTACGAAAACTACTTATGGAAAATCCAACAATTAATGAAAAAAATTATCTACTAAGATCAATAAAACAAGATATAAAAATAGCCAAAAAAGCATTTAATCCAACAGTTACATTAAATGGTTCATATAAAAAGTATGAAGATTTTTCTGATGATACAGGTTCAAATAAAGATTATGATAGATCTGTAGATATAACAGCTAAATATAATTTATTTAATGGTTTTAAAGATAGTAAAGAGCTTAAAATAACAGAAGCGAACTATTTAACAACATTGTACACTAAAGATCAAATTGAAAATGATCTTATATTTAGTTTAGTAGAAGCATTTATAACTATTCAAAAAACTCATGAATATTATGAGTTGTCAAGAAAAAACTATAGTGAGTACATAAAGTGGATGGACAAAGAGGAGTTGAGATTTCAAAACGGCTTAGTTTCGTTAAAAGATTTTGCTAAAATACAAGCAAGAGCTATATCTAGGTTTATGAATTTTGAAGAGGATACAAAAAGGTATTTAGATGGTATATCTACAATGCAGAAGTATATTGATTTTAGTGATGATGATATTGAGTTTTTTGAATCATTAGAGCCTCGAAGTAAATATTTTGACAATCCCTTAAAAGCTCTAGAGGATTCAAAAGAGTTTTCACCCTATGTAAAAGAGGCAAATCAAAATATAAAGTTATACAAAGAAAAAATGGATAAATCTAAAGTTAATTTTTATCCTAGTTTAGATTTAGTTGGTAAAAAGAGTAGATTAAAAGAGTATTTAAAAGAATCATCATCAAGTACAAATGAAACTTCAATCGCTTTAGAGGCAAAGCTTGAGTTGTACTCAGGTGGTAAAGAGGAAGCTGATTATCAAAAGAAACTTATAGAATATAAACTAAAAATACAAAAAAGAGATGAAGTTGTAAGAGATACTCTTTATAAAGTTGACCTAGCATTTAATACTTTTGGCTTAACTATGGTAAAAAATGATTTTTTAAAAGATTTAGTTTCAAAAAGAGAAGAGGAGCATATAGCTTCTAATTATGATTTTAAGTTTGCTAAAATTGATGCAAATGGATTGTTAGATGTGGTAGATAGCTTATACAATGCAAAAAGACAATATATTGAAAATAATTATGATATGATATTGGCTAAATATAGGGTATTAAGTCAAATAGGAATTATAAAAAATAAGATATTAGAAAAATAAAAGAGGATTAGTTTGGCAAAGTTTAGAAGACATAATGATAGTTCAGTATTGGATGCTTTGGTATTATTTTCAAAATTACATGGTAAACCATATAGTGCTGAGGTATTAAGTGAAGGTTTACCAATAGCTGAAGGGGAATCTTCTCCTAAATTATTTTCAGTAAAGCCAAATTCATCAAGAGCTTTATTTAGTAGGGCTGCAAAAAGAGCAGGATTTGAAACAAGAATATCAAAACTATCTTTAGAAGATATAAGTAGTTTGGTGTTACCTTGTATTATATTGCTTAAAACAGCAGATTCAGAAGAGGTAAATGCATGTATTCTAGAATCATTTGATGAGATAAGGGAACATGCACATATAATAGTTCCTGAAATTGGAGATGTTGTTAGTACTGTTAAATTTGAGGATTTAAAAGCTGAATATTTTGGAATGGCATTTTTCTTAAAAAGAGAGTTTAGATTTGAATCTGAAGACTTTAAACTAATTGATAATAAACAAAAACACTGGTTTTGGGATACAATGCATACAATTAAATATATCTATAAAGATGTATTGTTAGCTTCTCTTGTTATAAATCTTTTTATGATTGCAACACCTATTTTTACTATGAATGTGTACGATAGGGTTATACCAACTGCTGCATTTGATACCTTATGGATATTTGCTTTAGGGGTAATTGTAGTTTATATAATAGATCTGGGCTTGCGGTTTGTAAGGACCTATTTACTCGAAGTTGCTGGTAAAAAAGCCGATATTATTATGTCTTCTATTATTTTTGAAAAAGTTCTTGATCTAAAAATATCTGTAATACCAAAGCCTATTGGGTCTTTTGCAAATGTTTTAAAAGAGTTTGAATCTATTAGAAGTTTTATGGCTTCTAGTACTGTTGCTATATTGATTGATTTACCTTTTGTATTTATATTTTTATTTACAATTTATTTTGTTGCTGGTGCTTTGGTGTGGGTGACTGTTGTATCTATTTTAGTTGTGATAGTTTATACACTTAGTGTTAAAAATAAGATGCTTGAGAGTGTAAAAGAGACATCAGGTGCAAGTAGTCTTAAAAATGGTGTTTTAATAGAATCTATATCAAACCTTGAAACAATCAAGAGTCTAAATGCTTTAAGTTTATCTCAATATAAATGGGAAGAAGCAACAGGTGAGATTGCTGATAAAGGTATCAAAACAAAAACACTATCAGCTGCTATTGGAACAGTGTCTGGATTTGTAACTCAGTTAAATACAGTATTTTTAATTATCTTTGGTGCTTATATGGTTGATGCTCAAACACTTACAACAGGGGCATTAGTTGCAACAGTAATTATGTCAGGTCGTGCCTTAGGACCTATGGGTCAAGTTGCTGGTATGATTGCTTATTATCAACATATAGTATCAGCATATGAATCTATTGAAAATGTAATGGGTTTAGAATCAGAACATCCAGCAGATAAACAATTTGTAAGACGGCCTGCATTTAAAGGGGAGATAGAGTTTAAAAATGTATCTTTTTCATATCCAGGAACAGAAACAAAACAGCTTTTAAATTTAAACTTTAAAATACACCAAGGTGAAAAGGTAGCAATTTTAGGGAAAGTGGGAAGTGGAAAAAGTACAATTCAGAAATTGCTTTTAGGGTTTTATTATCAAGATGAGGGATCTGTATTGATTGATGGCATTGATGTAAAACAGATAGATCCAGTAGAGATCAGAGCAAATATATCTTATATGGCTCAGGAGATAGTTTTATTTGCAGGAACTGCTAGAAGTAATATGCTTATGAAAAATCATAAAGCAAGTGATGAGGAGCTTTTAGAAGCTGCAAATGTAACATGTGCAAGTGATTTTATAAATAAACATCCAAAAGGTTTTGAACTTCCTATAGTTGAAAAAGGAGATAATTTATCTGGTGGACAAGCTCAATCAATAGCTTTGGCAAGAACTGTACTTGATGATAGTGCTTTATTTATACTTGATGAACCTACAAAATCTTTTGATAGAGGTACTGCTAATAGAATATTAAAAAACATGAGAGAGTTTTTAGAGAAAAAAACACTGATATTAATTACCCATAACCCTGCAGATCTATATTTAGTAGATAGAGTTATAGTTATGGATAGTGGTAAGATAGTTATGGATGGTAAAAAAGAGGAAGTTTTAGCAAAGATGTCAGGTAAAGGTGAATAGTTATGGACGATCTTAAAAAAAATGAAGAGGAAAAAGTTGTCACTGCTACTGAAGAAAAACCCGAAATAAATAGGGAAAAGGCAAGAAGAGAAAGAAGAGATAAAAAAAGTGAAGCTTCTGTAGATGACAATAATACAATAGATGTAGAAGCTGAATTAAAAAAACTAAAAAGAGAACTAAAAAGAGAACAAAGAGCAACAAAAACTGCTGAAAAACTAGAGCTTGAGTTAAAAGAGCAAAGAAAAGAACTAGATGGCATTATTAATAGTCATATGATATATGTCGTAACAAATAAAAATTTGGAGATAAAAGATATAAGTCAAGCTTTTATTGATAAGTTTGGTTATTCAGATGAGTACCTTATGAATAGTGGATATAACCTTATTATTGAGCATTCTGATGTAGAAAAGTTTTTTAATGGTTGTGAATATGTATCTAGCCATGGTACAGAAGCTTGGGGTACTGATATCAAGATGAATACAATAGATAATGATATCATAGATACACATACTTTTATGTATCCATCATTTGAATCTTCAGTATTGAAAGGTTTTATATTTATTATTGATGATATCTCAACGAAGATTCTTTTAGCAAAATTTCAACGAAAATTATTGGCTAGTGAAAAGGTTCATGCTACAGCTTTGGATTATGTATCTAGTACTAGTGCTGCAGTATTAGATACTATATCCTATAAAGTGAGTGCTGTAGTTAAGATTGTTGTTAGTTTTATTCTATTATTTTTACTTTATGCTGTTAGTTTTGATATAGATGAGATATCAAGAGGTGGTGGTAAATTTATACCAACTACAAAAGTACAACACTTGAAAAATTTTGAAGGTGGTGTTATCTCTGCTATTTATGTACAAGAGGGTGATAGTATAAAAAAAGGGCAAGTATTATTAAAACTAAGCCCAATAACATATCAAACAAAACTAGATGAGAATAAGATTAGATTATCAGAGTTAAAAGCAAAAGAAGCTAGACTAAAAGCTGAATCACAAGGACTTCCTATGGAAGATATAAAGTGTGATGAGAATTGTGATGATAAGCTAATAGAGTTGGAGAAAAAATACTATTTAACAAACCAAAGAGAGTTAAATAAAAATATATCAAAACAGGAAGAAAAATTAAAATTTCAAGAGAGCGCTTTAATTGATGCATTAAATAAGTATGCTGTTTTAGAAGAAAACTATATAATGCTAGCTGAAGAGTTTGAAGTAAAAAAGAGATTAGAGAAGCAAAAGATATTTACTAAATACGAATTACGACAATTAGAGAGAGAGTTAAATGATGCACTAAGCTCATATAGAAGTGCAAAAGAGAGCATAGTGCAATCAAGAACTCAAATAGATGAGATAAAAAATACAATAGATGAGACAAGACTAACATTTAGAAATAAAGCATCATCATTATACAATGAAACTATTGGTGAGATTTTAAGACTTCAAGAGACAAAAAAAAGCTTATTAGATGTGTTGGAGCGAACTGTAGTAAGATCTCCTGTTGATGGGGTTGTAAAAGAGTTATTTGTACACACTATAGGTAGTTCTATTCAGCCTTCAGCAGATATTTTGACAATTGTTCCAGATAATTATGAGATGATTGCTGAAGTAAAAATGAAACCAGAAGAGATAGCAAAACTTCATATAGGGCAAGATGTTAAGCTTAAAGTTACAGCTTTTGATTATTCTATTTATGGTGATTTAGAGGGTAAAATAACAAATATTAGTCCAGATACTATAACTGATCCTGATACAGGTGATAGTGAATATCTTATTTATGTAAAAACAAAAAAGAATTATCTAAATAATAATGAAAAGTATAAGATAAAAGTTGGTATGATGGTAAACGCAGATGTATTAGTAGGGAAAAAGAGTATAATGTCTTTTTTACTTAAGCCTATACTTAAAACAACACAGAAGGATTGATATGATTTATGTTTCAACAAAGTTAAAAGTAATCGCAAATTATTGGGAATCTGAATTTAATAATAAATTTGGTGTGGAATCAATTGATGATAATAACTATTTTTTAGATAAAACTTTTAGTAATGATGATCTGCTTATATTGGACTTAAATCAATTTGATTCTTTGGATGATATATTTAACTACTTTAATCAAATTTCAAAAACATTAAAAATAATAGCAATAATAGATGAACCAAAGTTAGCTCATGGAGCTTATATGATAAAAAAAGGCTTTAAAAGTTATCTAGGGAAAAAAACAAATTCAATCATAATTGAACAAGCTATTACCACAGTATTAAAAAATAATGTTTGGATATATCCTGAGCTAATGACCTATATAATAAAACATATATCTTTAAATATGGAACAAACCAATACTCAAAGTGTATTATCTAAATTAACAACAAAAGAGCAAGAGGTTGCAAACTTAGTAGCAGATGGTCTTTCAAATAAAGATATATCTTTAAAATTAGATGTTCAAATAGTAACAATAAAAAAACATATTGGGAGTATTTTTTCAAAATTAAATATCAAAGATAGGGTATCTTTAGCAATTTTGATAAATAAGTAGTATATGAATATAGATAATATAGAGTATAGTAATATATCAGAAAATCTATGGATAGATGACTCTGGTGATAATTTTTATTATAGTTTTACTGTTGGTGAAGATAAGGTAGAAGGAAAGTTAGATTACTCTTTAAAAAAATGGAATAGTGCTATGAAGGTAGCTGTTGCAAAAACAGCAGTTTCAAAACTAAAAAGTGAACATAAACAAATAGTTGTTAAAAAAGAGATAATAACATTTGACCTTTTAGTAACTAAATCTTACAGGTTAGATCATAAGGCAAGTTTTGTACAAATAGAGTATTATGAAAAATATATAAAAGAGTTTATTGGTTCTAAAAATATTTTAAAGATAAACTCTTTTGATTTAAAGAAAGTATTTGATTATCAGTATAGTAATGGTTTTAAATTAAGTACACTACTAATCACTTTTGATTTTTTAAAAGTTGTTTTTAATACAGCCATGAATCAAAAAATAATTACTGATAATCCGTGTAGATATATCAATATTCAAACAATTTTAGATAACACATATACTAAAACAATCAAAGATAAATTAAATGAGATCTATAACACAGCAACAATTATATTTAAAGATGAGCCTTTATATTTGGCATTTATATTGTTTTTGCTTCATGGAAAAAGGAAAAAAGATATTTATCTTTTAATGTGGGAGTTAATAGATTTTAAAAATGATAGTTTTTTAGTAAAACCTGGTAAAAAAAAGTATCACTACTTACACCCTACAATAAAAGAGGAACTCTTAAAAGTAAAAAGAGAAAGTGGATTTTTATATAAAAGTGAAATAGAAGTAAACTCAAACAATGTAGAAGATATAAAAAATCATTTTAAGAAAATCAATAAATATATACCAGATTTTAGTATAAATCATATGGAGTATTTAGTAGAGCAACTACAAGAGCGGCAAGTTTTTGGAGATGATTATAGCTCATATAAAGCTAGCAGTCAGCCTAAACCAAAAAGGGAACAAAGATTGATTGGAAAGTCAAGAACAATAAAACCGAAGTTGAATATTGGAAAATTTAGTAAAAAAACTTGATTTAACAAATCATATAGAAAAATTAGAGTCTCTATTTAGTAGAGAAAAAAATGTTGTATTAGAGGGTGATATAAATATTCACTATTCTATTATAAAAGAGTTGGACAAATATAATTTAAAAACACCTGTTAAAATAGAAAATTTAACAGGTGCGTTAAACTACTTGCAAAAGCAGGGCAATTTAAAACTCTATGAGATTTATGAGTTTGTTAAAATCATAAGATACTTTGAGTACCTTAAAAGGTTTAACTTTGAGGGGAAGTTATCTGTATGGATTGATAAAATAATTATCCCTATAGAACTTAATAATATAGTAAATGCATTTAATGAAAAAGGTGATTTACTAGAGGGGTATAACAATGATTTAGATAGGGTAAATCAAAACCTTTATCTAAATCGTGATAACATAAAACAAAAACTTTATGGAGTGATAAATAGTAAAAATTTACAACCATACTTAGTAGATCATCAGGTACACTTAGTTCATGGTGAGCAAACTTTGATGGTAAGAGCTGGTTTTAATCATGTACTAAAAGCTAAAGTTCTTGATAGAAGTCAGGGTGGGTTTTTTTATGTATTACCACATAGTGTTAGTGAGCTAAAACAAAAACAATCTGATCTTATAAATTTAAAAGATGAGATAGTTTATAAAATATCAAAAGAGTTTAGTGGTGTATTTACAAAACATCTTATGTTTTTAAAGTTTATAAATAAAGAGTTTGATAGATATGATCACTATCAAGCAAGATTAGAGTTTGCAAAGATTAATGACAAAAATTTTATATTACCTACAAATTCAACAAAAAAGAGTCAAAAATTAGTCGATTTTAAACATCCAGCAATTCATGATGCAAAAAGTGTATCTATAGACTTCTCAAAAAGTGTTATTATGATAACTGGTGTTAATGCTGGTGGTAAAACTATGCTATTAAAATCAGTTTTGAGTGCAGCTTTTATGTCTAAATATCTTATTCCATATAGTTGTGATAAGTCAACTGTAGTTGGTAGCTTTAAAAACATAAGTGCAATACTAGATGATCCTCAAAGTGTAAAAAATGATATCTCAACATTCGCTGGACGAATGGTAGAGTTTAGTAAACTATTTAGTAAAACAAATGCAATAGTAGGAGTTGATGAGATAGAACTAGGAACAGATAGTGATGAAGCAGCATCATTGTTTAAAGTTATTATTGAGGAGTTAATTCAAAAAGATATCAAGATAATAGTTACAACTCACCATAAAAGATTAGCAGCATTACTAGCAGCGAATGAAAAAGTTGATTTAATAGCTGCTCTTTATGATGAAGAGAATAGAAAACCAACTTATGAATTCTTACAAGGTACTATTGGAAGAAGTTATGCATTTGAAACAGCTCAAAGATACAATATACCCCTTTCAATAGTAAAAAAAGCAAAAATAGTATATGGTGAAGATAAAGACAAACTAAACGAACTAATAGAAAGAAGTAGTGAACTAGAAAGAGAGTATAAAAATAAAATAGCTCTACTTGATAAAAAAATAGATAAAACAATATCATTAGAAAAAAGTTTAAAAGACCAAAAAGAAAATCTTGATAACGATATCATTAAACAAAAAGATAAATTAGAGATGCAGTATCAAGATGCCATAAGTGAAGTTAAAAAAGCAATAAAACTAACAAATTCAAAAGAGCAACATCAAATTTTAAATATAGCACATAATAAAAAAGATGCTATAAAAGTAGAAAAACAACAAGAGCCTATAGAGTTTAAAAAAGGTGATAGAGTAAAATACAACAATACAAAAGGTGTATTACTTTCTATTAAAGGTAAAAAAGGTTTAGTTGAAACAGATGATGGAATGAAACTACAACTTCCACTTACAAGTTTAAAAAGAAGTGGAAATATACCAAAAATAAAACCAAAAACTGTAAATATAAGTGTACAAAGACCAAAAGAGGGGCATATAAAACTCGATCTTCATGGTCAAAGAGCAGATGAAGCTATAGAAAATCTCGATAAATTTATATCAGATAGTTTAATAGCTGGATTTGATGAGGTGTTGGTATATCATGGAATTGGTACAGGTAAATTATCATATGCAGTAAAACAGTTTTTAGATACACACCCTAGTATAAATAGCTATAGAGATGCCACTGCAAAAGAGGGTGGCTATGGGGCAAAGGTTATAAGACTATGAAAAATTTATTATTAGTTATTATTTTAACTTTGAGTTTAACAGCATCAGATGAGGAGATAAGTTTTTGGAATGATGTGAAGAATAGTAGTGATGTAGAGTTGCTACAGCTATATAAAAAAAGATATCCAAATGGTATATTTGAGTCAATAGCAGATTTAAAAATAAAAAGATTACAAAAAACAAATAAAATAGAAAATGATTTAGAAACGCCACTTTGGCTAAAAGGTACAACAACTGACTATAAATATTATGGGGTAGGTAAAGCAAATAAACATTTCAAAGGTGTAAAATACCAAGAGAAGTTAGCATACAAAAGAGCCTTAAGAGAACTAGATGATAGTTTAAATAAAACAAGTTATAGTAAAGAGAAAAAAGATAGTATAAAACAAGAGATACAAACAAAAACATACACTGATAAGAATAGTAGAATATATATGCTTTTATATATAGAAAATGATACTTTTTAAAATAAATATAGATAAAAACACAAAAATTAATAATCAATTAACAGACCTTTTGTAAAATCCAAACTTTAATAATATAGTTTAAGTAAGGGTTAATATGAATAATAAAATTTACATATCAATGGTATGTGCTGCTGCAATCTCATTAAATGCAACAGATATAGGAAAAATAAGCGTTGAATCTTCAACAATTGATGATAAGTTTGATGCAAAAAAAATGGAAGTTTCTAATACTGCAACAATAAGTGGTACAAAAATTGAAGAAGTTCATTCGACAAATATTGCTGAAGTATTAAATAGTGTTCCAGGATTAACCGTAAGACAAAACGAGGGTGACTCAAATAAAATCCATATAAGAGGTATTGCTGGTGAAATGTATATGGGGGAAAAACCAGGTGTGGCAATAGTTATTGATGGAGTGCCAGTTCAAGAGAGAGCAGGTAGTGTTAATATTGATAGTGACAATATTGAGTCTATTAAAATTATCAAAGGTGGAGCTTCATATCTATATGGAAATGATGCTTTAGCAGGAGCTGTTATCATTACTACTAAAAGACCAAAAGCTCAAAATGAAGGTTCAGTAAGTGCTGAAGCAGGTAGTTATGGTTACAAAAAATATTTAGCAAGATACAATGCTAGTACAGAAAACTTTGCAGTACAATTACAAGGTAGTAAGAAATCTAGTGATGGTTATTGGGATAGTTCAGATTATTGGGCTAAATCTTTCAATGGTAAATTTCAATATTATATAGATGATAGTAGTGATATAACTTTGGGGCTTGATAAATCAACAAGATTTGAAAATGATTCAGGTTCATTAACTGCTATTGATGCAAATGGAATAAATCAAATAGAAACTAATCCTACAAGTGAAGGAGAGGTTGGATATTCTGCAGAGTATGATATCGCACTTGATAAATATTTCTTGACTTATGCGAAAAATTTTGAAAATGATTCAAACTTAATGACACAAATTTATAAATATGAAGATACTACAACAAATAAAAGTGCTCGTTTTGATACAAATAGAGATGGTATTGGTGATGATCATAAATACAATGCATATAACAATACAATTCAAAAAGGTTTAAAGTCTGAATATAGAATAGATGGGGATAAGATAGCTTCCATGATAGGAATTGATATTGCTAGAAATGAAAGTCAAAGTAATACTATTTATAGAGTTGACTATACAAGTAGAGGGCGTACTACACCTGCAGGAACAGTTAATAGTGATACATACTTTGATGAAAATATAAATGCTTTATATGGTGAAGTTAAATATCAGATAAATAATAAAATAACAACTTCATTTAATGCAAGATTAGATCAAATTGACTATGACTTTATAGATAATGAAGATGGTCAAAAATGGGATACTGACTTTAATGAATACTCATATAAAATAGGTGCTACTTATAAATTAAAAGAAAATTCTATTATTTACACTAACACTTCTACAGGATTTAGGGTACCAACTATTACTCAATTATACGCTGGTGATTTTAATGGATATGGTGAAACAAATATAAATAATCTAGATATCGATACAGAAAAAACATATAATTATGAAGTTGGTTATAGAGGTAAAGTACCATCTATTACATATGATGTAGCAATTTATCAATTAAATAGAGATGATGTTATTGGTAAAAGTAGTGGTAACTACTCTTCACCTGATGTTGAAACTCAATATGAAAATATGGCAGATATACAAAATAGAGGATTAGAAATTACTTTAAATAGTGATAATAAAAAAACTTTTTCTTTTGGTGTTAACTATACATATTTAGATTCAAAATATACAAGATACAATGAATATAATGTAATAGTAAATGAAGCAGGAACTGATTTAGATGGTAATGGAGATGATGATGACTATGTACTTAGTACACATAAAAATTTATCTGGAAACGCAGTTCCTAGAACATCAAAACATACTATCAATGTAGAAGGTAACTATAAAGCTATGGATAACCTATTAGTTAGTGCTGAAGTGAATTACAGATCAAGTCAATATGCTGATGATTTAAACAATTTTAAAGTTGATGGTTATTCTATTGTTAATTTAAGAACAAAATACAACACAAAACTAAGTGGTTTCCCTATAGAGTTTTTTGCAAAAATTGACAATATTTTAGATGAACAGTTTTATATGATGCCAAGAGTTACAAGCGATAGAAATGATGATGGTGTATTAGATGCTGGAGATATGGGACTTACTGTAAATCCTGGTAGAACTTATTTAGCTGGAATGTCAGTAAAATTCTAAGGATACTAAATGATAGAACATAAACAAAACAGGGATAAAACAGATATATTTAATATCCCTGTTTTAAAAACAATCTTTAAAAACCAAAAATTTATAAGGGCAGTGCAGGTTATTGTACTTGCCCTTTTTGTTTTTGGTGTATATATGGGATTTGTTGAACCTACAAAAGAAAACACATTTACAAAAGAGCTTTTTTGGGGTCTTTTTTGGTCACTATTTATAGTAGTAACACTTACATCTTTTAGTAGGATATTTTGTGGTATCTGTCCGCATGGTTTTTTAGGTAAATATATCACAAAGTTTGGGCTTAAAAAAGATATGCCAAATTTTCTGAAAAATAGATATATAGGTTTATTGTTACTATTTTTTGGATGGTGGGCTGTGTATTATGCAGCACCTGGATTTTGGAAAGTTCCACTTGCTACTGCTTGGCTTTTTACTGCACTTACACTTATAGCTTTTGTTATGTACTATTTATACAAAGATATGAGCTATTGTAAATATATCTGTCCTATTGGTACACTTATGAAAGCTTATGGGAAAATCTCACCAACTTTTTTAAGTACATATAAAGATGATTGTAAAGATTGTAGAACATTTGAGTGTGCTACTGCTTGCCCTTATAATCTCAAACCATTTACCTTTACTAAAAAGAATACGATGGAGGATTGTACACTTTGTATGGATTGTAGTGCATCTTGTGATGCTGTTAAATTTAGTTTTGTGAAGCCATCAAAGACTCTATTTGAAAAGTTTAAATACAAGAAAGCAGAAGTTTGGGCATTTATCTTAATCACTGCTGCTATATCTATAACTATGGGGTTTCATCATGGACTTAATAGAAGTGCAATAGCTGATGAGTTTATATGGAGTAAAACTGCAGCTTTTGCACAACAGTATATAGACTTTGGAGCTCTTGATGTTGTTGGAATATTTGCATTTAGTTATGCTGTATTATTCTCTATTGGGATTGTTTATTTTGGGATGTTTGTAGCAAGTAAGATACTAAAAGCAGATTTTGAAAAGACTATGTACACTTTAGGTTATGCATTTGCTCCACTGTTTGTAATAGGTGGATTAGCACATCTAATTAGTGCGTTTGCTACACATGAGTATGCAGATATTATCAATGGTTTTATATATGGATTTGGTTTAGATATACAGCAAGTAGAAAACTTAGCAAGTAGAAGAGACAGTTGGCTTGGATACTTAAAAGTTATACCTTATATAGCCGCACTTTGGGGGTATATAATCTTAGCAAAAAGATTAAAACTATTTGAAGCTACAAAGATACAAAAAATTGGTGCATTTATATTTGCATCTTCACTTGTAAGTTTATATCTTGCTTTACAACTTTATAAGGGATATGTATTTGCAACTTATGGGGTTAAAAAAGGTGGTCATGGTCATCATGGATCAGCAAAAATGATGTTTCAAACAGTTCCATTTAAAGATGCAGTTCTACTACAAAACGGAAAAGAAAAACTAAGTGGTGTAGTTTGTGGAATGAACTTACCTAAGTTTTATAAAACAAACCACAGTGCTATATTAGATGGTAAGGTGAGACAGTACTGCTCTATACATTGTCTTGCAGAAGATTTAAGAATCAAAAAACTATCTTTAGAAAATATGCAAGTAGTAGATGTGACTAGTTTAAAGTTTATCTCTGTTAAAGATGCTTTTTATGTAGTAGGAGGTAAAAAATCTGGTACTATGAGTAGAACTAGTAAATATGCTTTTGCTAAAAAAGATGAAGCAGAAAAGTTTAGTAAAAGATATGGTGGAGAGATAGTTGACTTTAGAAAAGCACTTTTTATTGCACTAAAAGATTTTAAAAATCAAAGTAGATAAGATAAGTTATCTACTTTGTGATATAAGTACATCCTCAATCATTTTATCTAAATCACCATCTAAAATAGCATCAATATTACTATATCCTATATTACTTCTTGTGTCTTTTACTTGTTGATATGGTTGCATTACATAAGATCTAATTTGATGACCCCATCCTATTTCACTTTTTGGTGTTCCGTTTTTTTCTGCATGTTGCTTTTCAAGTTCTAGTTCATATAGTCTTGATTTTAACATTTTCATAGCACTTGCTTTATTTTTATGTTGACTTCTATCATTTTGACACTGAACTACAACACCTGATTCTACATGAGTGATTCTAATGGCACTTTCTGTTTTATTTACATGTTGACCACCAGCACCACTAGCTCTATATGTATCTATTCTTATATCTTTATCTTCTATTTGAATATCAATGTCATCATCAATCTCTGGAGAGACCATAACAGAGGTAAAAGATGTATGTCTTTTTGCATTGGAATCAAAGGGGCTTATTCTTACAAGTCTATGGATACCATTTTCAGTTTTTAGGTAACCATAAGCATTGATACCACTTACAATAAAACTCACATCTTTTATTCCAGCTTCATCACCTGTTTGATAATCTAGTATCTCTACTTTAAAGCCTCTTCTCTCTGCCCATCTAAGATACATACGATAAAGCATATTTGCCCAATCACAAGACTCAGTACCACCAGCTCCTGGATGGATAGTAACAATAGCATTGCTACTATCTTCTTTACCACTAAGCATCACCTCAATCTCTGTTTGCTGAATGATAATTTCTAGTTTTGGAGCTTCTTCAAAAAGCATCTCTAAAGTCTCATCATCTTTTTCATCAGATGCCATCTCATAAAGTTCATTTGCATCACGAATAGCTTCATTTGCTTTGTTGAACTTACTTAGTTTTCCAAGAAGTATATTTTTTTCTTTTCCTATTTTAGTAGCAGTTTCAATATCATCCCAAAAATCAGGGGTTTGTTCTTGATTAACTATCTCATCTAGTCTTGTTTGTACGGTAGTTGGTTTTAAAATAGATTCTATATTTTCTATTTTGTTATTTAAAGTTTTTAGTATTTGTGTATATTCATAATTATCCATAAAAAGGATTATATCATATTAAATTTAAATTGGTTGTTTTGGTACACCATATACTGTTTAGAGCAACATAAGCTAGGTAAGTTTATATAATTATCAGTTATTATAGCTTGATGAAAATGTCCCTCTATTATCAAATCTATACTGTATGATTTTATTCTGTTTTTAATAAACTCATCAAACCCTTTTTGCTTTTTACATATATTTTTATTTTTTAGGTTTTGTTCGCTTTTTTTAGACAACCAATGGTTGATATCTATAAAATTTAAAAGATTTAAAAAATATTTGTTTCGTATGATTTTTGTGTAAATATTGTAAAAAGTAGGGGTGTATATATCTCCATGACTTAAAGCTATCGTTTTATTGTTTTCTTTTAAAATAATAGGTTGTTTCTCTCTTTGAATAACTTCTACATTTGGAAATAAATCTTTGAGATTAAAATCGTGATTTCCTTCGAAATATATTATCTCTATATTGTTTGATATCTTATTGATAAGTTCTATTATTGGTTCGTTTTTATTTTTAAAATAGCTAATCTCTTCTGCTAAAAAATCAAACATATCTCCCATTAGAAAAAGTTGTGTTGTTTGAATTTTATTTGTATTTATGGCAGTTAATATCTCTTCTAAAATAACTCTTTCATCATTGTAGTGTGAATCAGATATAAAAATGGCACCATCTTTTAAAGTCATATATACTCCATAGCTTAATTTGATATTTATATAAAATGATTTTA
The DNA here is from genome assembly GCA_034718015.1 of Campylobacterota bacterium. GTDB lineage: Bacteria > Campylobacterota > Campylobacteria > Campylobacterales > Arcobacteraceae > JAIOSF01. The sequence continues at coordinate 20,632 of JAYEMI010000095.1, forward strand.
ACACCATTTGACTAAAGATATGATACAATCATTAAAATAACAAATCAAAAAAAGGGCAACTATGAAAAAATATCTATTTATTTTATCTGTGTTTTATTTTATAGGGTGTGGAGGTTCTGAGTCTTCAAATAAAGATATTTTAGTGTCTGAAAAAGAAAATACATCTCTAGAAACAACTGATAATGCAGTTCTCTTATCGATGCCTACACTACCTGGTGTTGATAGTTTGCCAACAGAAAAACTAGAAATAAGATAAGTTTTTAGCTAGTCTTTAAATAAAAGAGGTGATATATAACCTCTTTTATTTAGTATATATCCAAAAGCCTTGCATAGGTTTTATTGGATTGTTTTGATCTATTCTTTGTATGCTTGTATCTATTTGGCTATCATTTTGTGGTGCATATATATCCCAGCTAATACTATCTTGAGTGTTTA
>JAYEMI010000096.1:0-20870 GCA_034718015.1 Campylobacterota bacterium
TCAAGGAGATTAGTAATTATTGATTCTGATTCATTATCAAGTGCAGAAGTAGCTTCATCAAAAATCAGTATTTGTGGTTTTTTATATAGTGCTCTTGCTATTGCTATTCTTTGTCTCTGCCCACCTGATAGATTTGTTCCAAACTCATCAAGTATTGTATCTAATCCATTTGGTAGTTTTTCAACAAAATCTAAAGCATGAGCTTGTTGCAATACCTCTTTTACTCTTTGTTCATCATAGCTATGTCCAAAAGATATATTATTTCCTACAGTATCATTAAATATATAAACTCTTTGAGTAACTATAGATATAGTATCTCTTAAACTTTGAAATGTAAAATCTTTGATATCTTTTTCATTAAATTTAATATCTCCAATAAATGGATCATAAAATCTAAGAATAAGATTTACTAAAGAGCTTTTACCCCCTCCACTATCACCAACAAGAGCAATTTTTTCACCTTTATTTATATCTAAACTTATATGTTTTAAAGCTACTTTATCGTCATATTTTAAAGATAAGTTATTAAAAACTATTTTATCAATAGATTCATTTATAGGTATATCACCCTCTACTATAGTATTATGAGTATTAAAAATATCATTTATTCTCTCATTTGCTGCTATAGCAGCTTGAAATTGATTATAAACACTTGAAAGTTTTTTAATAGGAGTATAAAGCATAAATAGTGCCGTCATAAAAGAGAAAAAAGTACCAACACTCATATTGCCATTTATTACTTCAACTCCACCCATATAAATAACTAATCCAGCAGCAATAGAACCAATTATCTCCATAACAGGAGATACTAATGCATTAGTTTTAACACCTTTCATTGATATTTTAAGCATCTCTTGATTTTGTTTTTTAAACTCTTTAGTTTGTAAATTTTGAGCATTATTTGCAATTATAATCTCTACATTATTAAATATCTCTCCCAAAATTGACATAAGTGTAGATGCTTGTGCTTGTGTTCGATGTGCTATTTTTTTCATTCTTTTTGCTAATTTAGATAAAGGGTATATAATAATTGGTAACACAACCAACCCAAAAAAAGCCAACTTTGGACTTTGGTATATCACTACAGCTATTAATGCAACTATTGTTAAACTCTCCATAATAATTGAAGCTACATCATTGGAAACTGCTTTTTTAATAGCACCGATATCATTTGTTATTCTACTTAAAAGCTCTCCACCATGCTTGTCGTGAAAAAACTTAATATCTTGCTTTAAAATATGTTCTAAAAATTTATCTGTAATTGTTTTTATAATATCTGAACCAATATATGATATAAAATAAGTTTGAATAAACCTACCAAAACCTTTAAGTGCATATAAAAGTATCACTACAAAAGGTAATATTTCAAGCATACTTATATCTTTGTTTATAAATATCTCATCTAACACAGGTTTTATAACATAAGCTGTACCACTAGTTCCTATTGAAACCATTATCATTCCAATAATAGCAAAGAAGAACTCTTTTTTATAGTTTTTATAATATGGTAGATATTGTTTAAAAAATTTCAACATTTTATATTATTCTTTTCCTATTGTTTTTATATATTTCATTATTGTAAAACTTAAACCTTTTATGTTGCCAAAACCATTGATCTGGATTATTCAAGATATGTTTTTCTATTATATTAGCTTGTATTTGAGTTAGTTTTAATATATCATCATCACTATTAAATTCTTTTGGATCAATTGGCTCATAGAATTTTGCTGTATATTTACCAAAACTATCCATTGTAAAAAACAAAGGTATAATTAAAGCATCAAACTTCAATGCTAATCTTGCAGCTGAATCTGTTTGTTTTACTTTATGTCCAAAAAAATCAACATCTATTCCAGTTCTATTGTGTTGGTCTACTACTAAACCTATAATTCTATTATCTTTTAAAGCTTTTACCAAACCTCTACTTGCATTACTTTTAGAGAGCATTTGTGTACCATTTTTTGTTCTTGTATCATCTAGCTCTTCATTTAGATACTTATTATTCATAGGTCTTCCAACCATTGTAGTTGGTCCATACTTTAATGGTATAAAATTATTCCCATATTCCCAATTTCCATAATGAGCAGTAACTAATATAATTTTTCTATTATTTTTTATAGCATCTGTTATAAAAGATTCATTTTCAACTTTTATCTTTCTTTCAAACCCTTTTAAATCTAAAGTTTGATTTTCTATAAATTCATAAAGATTATAGATTAAGTTTTTATAACTATTTTTTATAATCTCATTTTTTCTATCTTCTGATATTTTATTATTATATATAAAATCTAAATTTGCTTTTGCATATTTTTTATGTTCTTTATTGAACTTATATGCTAAATTAATGACACCGTCTAAAAAAAGTTTAACTAATTTTTTAGGAACTAACAAAACAACAAATTTAAATAATTTGTATAGTAAAAATAAAAAATAATCAACCACTAAATTAACTCTTTTGCTATATTCACTATATCACTAGCTTTTATCTCATTTATAGAGAAATCGTTTTTATTAAGTTTGTAATGATCTATTTGACTACTTGACTTTATAACTTTGTTAATTGGTGTAATATATACACGGTTTATAGGAGTTGGTCCAAATATTGTAATAGATGGTACATTTAGACCCCATGCCATATGAGTAGGACCGGTATCATTTCCTATTAAAAGTTTACATTTTGATATAACATTTTTTAATTCATCCAAACTACCTCTTGAAAGAATTTCTAAATATTCTGATTGTTTTTCCATCCAAAGAGCTTTTTCATATTCATCATTGCTACCCCAAACAATATATGTCTTTATTTTCAACCTATCTGCTATCTCCACAAACTTCTCTTTTGGGTAGTTTCTACTCTCCCAAGTTGAACCGATTACAAAAAGATTGTATTCTTTTTCTAATTTCATATCTTTTGAAGTATAAAATAAAAAAGGCTCTTTTTTTAAAATATCGTTTGATGTTATTTTAATTTCTAATGGTTCAGATAATACCTTCACATTTCTATCTATTGTATTTGCTTCGTAAGATATATATACACTCCTATCATAAAACCAACTAGACATTTTTTCCCTAATAGAATCTTTATCAAATCCAGCTATAAAACTACCAACTACCCTGCTTCCAACTATTTTTGAGACAATTGCTGATTTTAAAAGACCTTGTGCATCAATAACTACATCATAATTGTTTTTTGAGTACTCTTTTAAAAGTTTTATTTGGTTAAATATTTCACTTTTTTTGGTTTTTATTGATTTAAGATTAACTGTTAAAATATTATCTATATGTGGATTATTTTCAAGTACACCTTTGAATCCACTTTCAACTATCCAATCTATTTGACAATTTGGTAATGCTTTTTTTATATATTGTAAAGCAACCATAGCGTGGATAATATCTCCCATTGCTGAGAGTTTTACTATACATATTTTCATATTTTATTTAGCTCTATATCTATATTTATTGGTGATTTTATTTTTTGTAATGCTCTATTTACTATATAACAGTTTTGGTCTGAACTAATAGTAAGTTTATTTGATTCTAGACTATAATTGTATGGTAGTTTTGAGTATTCACTATTTAAAGAGATATTTAAAGTCATCATAAAGTTTAACCATTGCACTATCTCTAAAGATGGTAAAAGTTGTTTATATTGCTCTATATCTTCAGTTTTTGGTAAAGATTTTTTTGAATACTTTGCAACAATAGCTATTAAAGTTTTATCTTCATGAGTAAATCCATAGTTTAAACCATTTAAAATATAGTTAAAAGTATGATCTTCATTTTTGTAAAAATTTAAAGAAAATCCAATAAGTTGAAGTTTTGAAGCTATTACTAAAGCTGATCTGTATTTTAAATCTAAGTTATGTAATGGTTGTAAAGTATCAAATATTTTTTTTGCATTATTACCTAAGTATGCACTTTGTTGTTCATCATCAACAAATCTATCTATTAAACTTCTAATACTTACATTAAAATTACTTGGAAATTTATCATTGCTGTTTCTTAAAATATCAGTAAGATAAACCCCCTCTCTTACACCAACTCCACTTGTAATTACTTTATTTACTTCAAAATAATCCAATATAGTTTTAAAGATAAAAGTACCAACAGATATAGTATCGTATCTATCTTTTCGCACCCCTAACTCTTTTAACCTATTTTCATCTTTAGCAACTATAATACCTTCCATAAGTTGACTATTAGAATCAACATCATAAGTAAATCCATGTAGTATATCTAAAGGATAATTGTCTTTTTGTAAAATAATTTTACTAATAGCTCTTGCAGTCCCACCAAGCCCCACAATAGTTGGTAGTTTTTTATTTATAGTTTTAAGTTGAGATTCTATATAGTTTTTTGCACCATCTAAATTTTGTTTATCAAAATAAAGCTCTTTTATCCTTACTGTTCCAATATTTAATGAAATAGTATCAATAATATCACCATTATTTATAAAAGCGAACTCTGTACTACCACCACCAATATCAACAGTAGTAAAGTCGTTACAATCTATAAGATTTCTAGCTGCAACACCTCCGTAGTAAGCTTCTTTTTCTCCAGCTATTATTTTAATATTAATATTTAATTCTTTTGACACTTTAGAGATAAATTCTTTTTTGTTTGGAGCGTCTCTTAGGGCTGAAGTTGCTACACATAATATTTTTCTTGATTTTAAATTATTTGCAATTTGTAAAAAAGACTCCAAAGCACCAAATGCTCTTTGCATAGGTAGAGCCTGAAGGTTTCCATTATTTTTATAACAACCCTCAGATATTTTTACTTTTGATTTTGATTCATTTATTAGATGAAAACCAAAACGGCTGGTTTTTTTAAAAACAACCATCCTCATTGAATTTGACCCAATATCTATGATGGTTGTAATTTTTGCCATTTTCTACTCTTCTCTATCCAATTGATCAAATTTAAACTGTAATTCTTGAGCAGTTTCTTGATTATCTGGATCAAGAATAATACAATCAACAGGACAAACCTCTACACATTGAGGTTCATCAAAGCTACCAACACACTCAGTACACATATCAGAATCTATAATATATATTGGATCACCCTCTTCTATAGCCTCATTTGGACACTCTTCTCTACATGCATCACATGCAATACACTCATCTGTTATCATTAATGACATTTTTAATTCCTAATTATTATATTTAATGGATTTATAACTAACTTTTCTTTAATTTTTTCTTTAATTGTATAACTTAAATAGATAACTTTTATTTTTTTGCTAAATCATCATATTTCATAAACAATTCTAAGTCATTAATAAAAGCCAAATCAAGTTTATCAAAAGAGCGTTTCATTCTATGATATTTTCCAATTTGATTTTTCTTTTTAGCATTATTCATACCTCTTAAAAGATAGTGATACCTTACAAGAGATTTAGTATAATCACCTATAAAGGTCCAATTTTTAATAAATTGATAACTTATCTCTTCATGATTTGTAAAACTATACTCACCTGTTATTTTGTCTTCCTCGTCTTGATAAGCACAAAAAGGCTTTCCTATATCATGTAATATAGAAGCAGCTATCATCTTATATCTTTTATCTTTGATTACATAAAAAAGCACAAGTAAAGTATGTATAAATACTCCATGATTATGCCATCTATTTTGTTTATAAAACAAAGTGATAAAAAACTCTTTTTTGAATCTTTTAGTCATACCTTACCAATTTTTAATAATATCTTGAAATACTAAAGTCAAATCATCAACCTCTTTTACTGTAGTTTTTTCATCAATTGCATGAATAGTGTCATTCTTTACACCAAACTCTACTGTTGGAATTTTATACTGCCCAAAGAATCTAGCATCACTAGTACCACCAGCCGTGCTTAATTTTGTATCTATATTACAAACATTTTTTATACTTTTTTGTATATTTTTAACAACACTTGTATCTGCATCAGTAATAAAAGGGTATGAACCTTGAGTAAGCTTTAAACTATAATCTAAATCTTTGAAGTTTTCATCAATAAACTCTTTAATACTTTCTTGAGTTGTTTTTGTACTGTTCCTTACATTAAACATCATATTTAATTTATTTGGTGTTACATTTGTCACTTGCATACCTGATCTTATATCTGTAACTACAAATTGGCTTGGACTAAAGAATTCATCTCCATTATCAAGATTGTGTCCAGCTATATTTGGTAATATAGCTGATATTTTATGTATTGGATTTATAGCTTTTTGGGGATAGGCTGCATGCCCTTGCTTACCTTTTAATTCTAAATACCCGTTTATACTACCTCTTCTTCCTACTTTAATAGCATCACCAAATACCTCTTCACAAGTAGGTTCAGCTACTATTGCTGATGTTGGTAATAATTCTCTTTGTTTTAAGTACTCTAAAACTTTAACAGTACCATCTATAGCCTCCCCCTCTTCATCACTTGTAAGTAGTATTGACAATGTACCATTAAAATTATTAGTATGTTTTAAAGCATATAAAAAAGCAGCAACACCACTTTTCATATCTTGAGCTCCCCTTGCAGTTATAACACCATCTATAATTTCAGCAGCAAATGGATCAACACTCCACCCTTCTCCAGTTGGAACTACATCAATGTGCCCTGCAAAACATAAGTGTTCATCACTGTCATTAAATTTTTTGTAATAAAACCTATTCGTCACATCTTCTATATCTATTTTAATTACACTCCAAGTTTCTCCTAAATATTCTTCTATAAATGTATAAATACCAGCATCACTTGGTGTAATTGATTTGTATTGTAATAACTTTTGAAATAACTCTATAATTTGCATATTTTTCCTATTTAATTTTTATTTAGTATTATTTTAGCTAAAATCTTCTTTCAAATAAAACAACAAGGAAATATATAGATGCATTTAGAAGTTACACCAGAAGTAATTGTATCTCAATTAGAGATTGGAAAAACAGAATCAAGTATAGCTCAAGCAACAAAAGCGATAAAAAATACAAAAGATTTTGAGAAGTTTTCAAAACATATTATTAGTTTAAATGACAAATTAAAACATATGCACGGATTTGTATCTTTATCAAATAGTGAACCATACTTCAAAATTAAATGTGATAGTACAACTGATAGCAAAGAGATAATTGAAGAGTTTACAGCTGAAGTAAAACACTGGAGCAATAAATATGATGTAAAACTTCAAAAAGTTGAAAATAAAGATGTATACTATATAATTGGAAAAAACTAATTGTTGTTAAATAGTAATAATAAATAAATACTATATGTTACTATACTTACACATTCCATTTTGTGATTCAAAATGTTTTTACTGTGCTTTTAACTCATATACTTCTCTTCATAGCTTACAAGATGAGTATATGAAAGCATTAGAGATACAACTAAAATATGAACTATCAAAACAAAATAAAAAAATAGAAACTATCTTTATAGGTGGTGGAACTCCAAGTACAATAAAGCCAACTTACTATCAAAAAATTTTAGAAATAATCAAACCATACAAAATAGATAATTGTGAAATCACAATAGAAGCAAATCCAAACTCTGCAATAAAACAATGGCTTGAAGGTATTTATAACATAGGTATTAATAGAGTAAGTTTTGGTGTACAAAGTTTTGATGATGATAAACTAAGCTTTTTAGGGAGAAATCACAATCACACTCAAGCAGCAGAATCTATAAATAACGCTTATTCTATTGGATTTAAAGATATAAACCTTGATATCATTTATGACACTTCATTGGATACAAAAGAGCTACTGGATATTGACTTATCTATTATTAAAACTCTGCCAATAAACCACATTAGTGCATATAGCCTAACAATAGAAGAGGGAACTAAGTTTTTCAATAAAAGTAATGTAAAAGTTGAAAATGAAGATTTAGCAAATTATCTATTTAATGAGTTAAACAGTTTAGGATTCAAACAATATGAGATATCAAACTTTTCAAAAGACAATACTGCAAAAAGCAAACACAATCTTGGATACTGGGAATATAAAGAGTATTTAGGAATAGGAAGTGGAGCTGTTGGTTGTGTTGAAAACAAAAGGTACTATGGTATAAAAGATGTAATAAAATACATTCAAAACCCTTTAAAATATGATGATATTGAGGTATTAACTAAAGATGATATTATTATTGAAAAACTTTTACTAGGATTTAGAAGTGAAGTTGGTGTATCAATAGATATTTTAAATGATACTCAAAAAGAGAAACTTACTGATTTAGTAAAGCTAGATAAAGTTGAGATAAAACACAATAGAGTTTTTAGCAAGGACTTTATGCTAGCAGATGAGCTAGCTTTGTATTTAGATATATAAATAGATGACTATTTAGCCATCTATTTGTATCTCCTCTTTTATTTGTAAACCAAATCCATTAAGTCCTATAAATGAATGTCTACCCCCACTTGTGATAAGTTTTATATTTTTTATTCCAAGTGAGTTTAAAATTTGAGCTCCAATTCCAAAATCTTTTATAGTTTCTTTATTTTCTTTATTATTTTCAAGAAAAATTAAAAGACCACCTTTTGTTTGTAGAAAATTTATAGATTTTAACATTGATTGAAGTTTATCATCATTTAAAAATAGATTTATGTCTGATTCCACATTATGAAATTTTATTAAACTAGTCTCTTGGATATCACCAAACTGTATTACTGTATGATTATTTTCCAAATGATCTTTAAATACCATTTTTGTAACATTTGTATTAAAAAATGATGATGGCTCAGCACTAATTTGAGTTACTAATGACTCATGAGCCATTCTATACTCTATAATATCAGAGATATATACCTGTTTCATATCATGCTTATCTGCAAAAATGTCAAGATCATCTCTTCTTGCCATAGTTCCATCCTCTTTCATGATTTCACAAATCACAGCTTCTCCAGCAAGACCTGCTAACTTACATAAATCAATACTACCCTCAGTATGACCTGTTCTTACAAGCGCACCACCATCTTTTGCAATCAGTGGAAATATATGTCCAGGACGAACTAACTCTACAGAGTTACTAATAGGATTTGCTAAGATTCTTATAGTATCATCTCTCTCTTGTGCACTAATTCCTGTACTTGCTTTTGCACAATCAACAGAAACTGTAAATGCAGTTTCATAAGATGAAGTGTTACTAGCTACCATAGGGTTAAGATCAAGTCTATTTGCAGTTTCTTTTGTCACTGCCACACAAATCAAACCTTTTGCATGAGTAGCCATAAAGTTTACTTTTTGATCATCGCTTAATGCAGCAGCATAAACTAAATCACCCTCATTTTCTCTATCTTCATCATCAAGCATTATTACCATATTGCCTTTTTTAATCTCTTCTATCGCTTCTTTTACTCGTTGTATTGCTGACATACTTAATTGCCTTTGTTGATTAATATTTTGAGATTATAGCAGAAATTTCAAAATTTATGATAAAAGCCCTTGACAAATATAAACTTTTTTACTATAATTCCACCACTTAAAAACAAACAACTAATTGGGGTATCGCCAAGCGGTAAGGCAGTAGCTTTTGGTGCTACCATTCCTAGGTTCGAATCCTAGTACCCCATCCATTTAGATTTGATTTTAAGCAGTTCGCGGAATAGAGCAGCTTGGTAGCTCGACGGGCTCATAACCCGTAGGTCGCTGGTTCAAATCCAGCTTCCGCAACCAATTTAGTATGTTACTCAATTTTATATTGGGGTATCGCCAAGCGGTAAGGCAGTAGCTTTTGGTGCTACCATTCCTAGGTTCGAATCCTAGTACCCCATCCATTTTAAACTAAATTAAATCTTAAAACTTTGATTTTCATTAAAATATTTACAGTTCGCGGAATAGAGCAGCTTGGTAGCTCGACGGGCTCATAACCCGTAGGTCGCTGGTTCAAATCCAGCTTCCGCAACCAATCAATTTTATACCCCATAAATACTAGCTTTACAGAGATTTAAAAATATCATTGTTCCAATTAATTAAAACATTTTTTCCAAGAATTTGGCTCTTTGTTTGTGTGCTCTTTTGATATATCTTGCATATTTAGATAAAGTCATAGTTGAGTTAATATGACCTAGCATATTTGATACCCAAAGTATATCTTCATTATTTTCTATCATAACTGTTGCAAATGTATGCCTAGTGTGATATATGTAAACAAAATCTTGGATTAGAATTTGCCAACAAAGTTTATAAAACTATTCAAAGATAGATAAATTGGTTAAATAAAAAAATCTCTGTTCCTACTAGATTTAGAACCATAGTAATCAACTTTATTTTTATATTTTTAAAGCTAGGAACTATCTTCAAGGCTAAATTTAAAATAAATTAGCTAAAATTACTTTTTCAAATTATCTAAATAGGAATTTATATTGGGTTTTGTAACTTTTTTAATTGTATTGTCAATTTTAGTATTTGTACATGAGCTTGGACACTTCACAGTAGCTAGGCTTCTTGGAGTTAAAGTATATGTATTTTCAATAGGTTTTGGTAAAAAACTTATCACAAAACATTGGAAAGGGACTGATTGGACTTTTTCTTTGATACCTCTTGGTGGCTATGTAAAGATGAAAGGTCAAGAGGATATAAATCCAGCTTTGGTAAATAAAGACCCAGATAGCTACAATGTAAAGACACCATTTGAAAGAATACTTATACTTCTTGCAGGTCCATTTGCAAACTTTTTATTGGCTTTTATTGTATATATAATGATTGGACTTTTAGGGAACAATCATCTATCTCCTACAATTGGGAAAGTTGTTGAGAACTCACCAGCTTTTAAATCTGGTATTAAAGCAAATGATGAGATTGTAAGGATAAACGATACGCCTATTAAAACATGGGATGATTTAAGTGATATTATTAAAAACTCTAATGGTGCATTAAAATTTTATATAAAACGAGACAATCAAGTAAGAGCTATCATTGTATCACCTAAGGTTAGTGATTCAGTAAATATGTTTAAAGAGAAGATTCAAAAAAAGATGATTGGTATAGCCCCTGCTCCTAAAATAGTAACTATACACTATTCACCAATAGAAGCAGTTGTATTTGGATATGAAAAAACTATAGAAGCTAGTAAGATGATATTTTTAGGTGTGCAAAAACTTATTCAAGGAATTGTACCTACTAGTGAAATTGGTGGTGTTATAAGTATTGGTAGTGTTATATCTGATGCAAGCCAATCAAGTTTTGTAGCTCTACTTACAATCATGGCGTTAATATCTGTAAATTTAGGGGTCTTAAACCTTTTACCAATACCAGCACTAGATGGTGGACATATAGTCTTTAACCTATATGAGATGATAACAAAAAGAGTACCAAATGAAAAAGTACTTATTAATCTCACTGTTGCTGGATGGGTGATACTATTTGGGCTTATGGGACTTGGTTTATACAACGATATTATGAGATTAGTTATAAACTAATCTGAAATAATTAAATAAGGAAAATTTAAATGGCAAATATACAAAGCCTAAGAGGTATGAAAGATATTATTGATAATGATAGTGATCTATTTTTATACTTCATAGAAAACTGTTCAAAAATAGCAAAAAGATATGGCTATGGATACATAGAAACACCTATTTTAGAGGAGACTGCTTTATTTAAAAGAAGTGTTGGTGAGAGTAGCGATATAGTTAGTAAAGAGATGTATCAGTTTATAGACAAAGGTGAAAATGATGTATGTCTTAGACCAGAGGGCACTGCTGGAGTAGTAAGATGGTTTGTACAAAACAAAAAAGATAAAGCAGGCGGAATAAATAGAGTATTTTATCATGGACCAATGTTTAGATATGAAAGACCGCAAAAAGGTAGACTCAGAGAATTTCATCAATTTGGATGTGAATCTTTTGGGGAATCTAGTGTATATGAAGATGCAACAATTATTTTAATGATAAATGAGATGCTAAATTTCTTTGAGATTGGATATAAACTACAGTTAAATTCACTTGGTTGCAAAGAGTGTATGCCAAGCTATAAAGAAAACCTTGTTGCACACCTTGAAGATCTTGAACTTTGTAGTGATTGCAATAGAAGAACACAAACAAATCCAATAAGAGTACTTGATTGTAAAAATGAATCTTGCCAAACAAATCTTATAAATGCCCCAAAAATCACTAATAGTCTTTGTAAGTCATGTAATGAAGATTTTTCAAAACTAAAAGAGATTTTAGCATTAAATAATATATCTTATGAGATTGATTCAAATTTAGTTAGAGGTCTTGATTACTATACAAAAACAGCATTTGAATTTGTTAGTGATAATATTGGTGCTCAAAGTGCAATAGCTGGTGGTGGAAGATATGACAGACTTGTAGAGTTTTTAGGTGGAAAATCAACTCCAGCTGTTGGTTTTGCTATTGGTATTCAAAGACTCCTAGAACTAATAAAAATAAGAAATCGAGATGAAGAAGTTTTATATATAGGGTCTATGGATGAAAATGCTAACGATCTAGTTTTTAACCTTGTAAATAAAAAAAGAAAAACTACAAAAGTTATCACAGATTACAAAGTAAGAAGCTTCTCAAAACACCTAAACAATGCACAAAAACAAGGTGCAACAAAAGTAGCACTAATAGGTGAAGATGAACTTATAAATAATACTGTGTGGGTAAAAGACTTTCAAACAAAAAATGAAAGTAAAATTAGAATAGAAAAATTTTAAGTATAAAAACAATTATAAAAAGGATAAAAATGACACAACTACCAAATGACTCAACAAAAATTAATATAGATGGTGCTACAACAGATTTTTACACATATATTGAAAATAATATTACAAAGTACTATTTTGATACAAGTGATGGTTCAGGGCATCCTATGGTAAATGCAATGGCTGGGCTTCAAGCACTTCCAAATGATGCAGAGCTTATTATGATAAATCATCATGCACCTTCTGGTTTATTTCCTAAAATTGAAGCTAATTATGATTATACAGTAGAAGAGCTAATTGATGGAACTTCAAAGATGGTATTTACCTATAAAAAAGACACTATTCAACAAACAGACTTTAAAGATAATAAATGTGGTGGTGGTTGTTAATATAATAGCCACTAAATAGATATTTTTCCACTTTAAGTTAATTACTTATTATTCTTGCATCTACATAATTTAAAGCTAATTAAAAAGTATTTTTAAAGCATTGTTTTTGTATAATCGACCCTATATTAATAACAAAAATCTTCATCTATTTACGGATGAAAACCTAAGGTAAACTATTTTATGGAAGATAAAACAAAGAAGAATTATAGACCAAATGTCGCTGCAATTGTTTTATCATCATCGTACCCTGCACGCTGTGAAATCTTTATTGCATCAAGAATTGATGTAGAAGATGCTTGGCAGTTTCCACAAGGTGGGATAGATGAGGGTGAGACAACAAAAGAAGCACTTTTTAGAGAACTCAAAGAAGAGATTGGTACAGATCAAGTTGATATTGTTGCAGAGTATCCGCAATGGGTAAGTTATGACTTCCCCCCTGCTGTTGCACATAGAATGGCACCTTTTGATGGTCAAACACAGAAATATTTTTTGGTAAAACTAAGAAAAGGTGCAAAGATAGATATAAATACAAACATTCCTGAATTTAGTGATTATAAATTTGTACAGAGCAATAACTTAAATGAATATATTACTTTTTTCAAAAGAACCGTTTATAAAAAAGTTTTAAAGTATTTTAAGTCTGAGGGATATATATAAAATTTAACAATGGAGAATAATTTAATATGTTAAAAGTTTTAAAGTTTGGTGGTACTAGTGTTGGTACATTAGAAAGAATCCAAAATGTTGCAGAAATTATAAAAAAACTTCGTGACAATGGGGATAATATTGTAGCTGTTGTTAGTGCTATGAGTGGTGAAACAAATAAACTTGTAGAGTATGCAGAGCATTTCAGTAAACAACCTATTGAATCTGAAGTTGATATGCTTTTAAGTTCAGGGGAGAGAGTAACCTCTGCACTTTTATCAATTGCCTTAAATGAGCAAGGATACAAAGCAACCTCTATGAGTGGTAGAGAAGCTGGTATAGTTACAGATAAATCACATACAAAAGCAAGAATAGAATCAATTGATACTGAAAATATGAAAAAAGCCTTAGATGAAGACAAGGCTATTATTGTAGCTGGGTTTCAGGGTGTAAGTATTGATAATCAAAGAGTTACAACTCTTGGTCGTGGAGGAAGTGATTTAACTGCTGTTGCATTAGCTGGAGCTTTACAAGCGGATGTTTGTGAAATATATACTGATGTTGATGGTATATACACAACCGATCCTAGAATTGAACCAAAGGCTAAAAAATTAGATAAAATATCTTATGATGAGATGTTAGAGCTAGCAAGCTTAGGTGCAAAAGTATTGCAAAACAGATCAGTAGAGATGGCAAAAAAACTAAATGTAAATTTAGTATCAAGAAGTAGTTTTACCCCAAATGTTGAGGGAACATTAATAACAAAAGAGGAAAATATTATGGAAGCACCTGTAGTTAGTGGAATTGCATTAGATAGAAATCAAGTAAGAGTTGGAATGTATGGAGTAAATGATAAGCCAGGAATCGCTTCATCTATATTCACAGCTTTAGCAGATGCTGATATAAATGTAGATATGATAGTTCAAACTGTTGGTATGGACAGTTTAACTAACCTTGATTTTACAGTACCAAATACTGATTTAGAAAAAACTAAAAAAGTTATGGAAGAGTTTAAAAAAGATACACAAAATATTGATTACAATGATGCTATTTGTAAGGTATCTATAGTAGGTGTTGGGATGAAATCTCACACAGGTGTTGCTAGTAAAGCTTTTAGTGCATTAGCAAATAGTAATATAAATATCAGAATAATAAGTACTAGTGAAATAAAAATATCAGTTATTATTGAAGAGAAATATGCAGAGTTAGCTGTTCGATCACTTCATGATGCTTATGAACTTGATAAGTAGGTTTTAGCACTTTGCAAGAGTTTATAAACTGGACTGTTGATACTATTCGTCACGATAAATTATTGGGTTCTTGGCTTGAAGAGAGAAAGTATGACTGGACACCTTTGATATCTAAGTCTATTAATAATTTAATAGATAAAGAGAAATCTGTTTTAATTATTACGGATAAAGACTATGAATGGTATATGCAATATATTTTATCAAATATAAATAGACCAAAAAATAATAGACCACTTTTACCTTTTTATGATTTTAATTCTTTTAATTCGAATATTGACAACATTAAAACAGAGGATGATATTGACCTAATAAAAGATATGTTAAATATCTCTTTTCCAAAAGGTTATTACTTTTGGTATATTGGTAAAAGTCAAAGTGTTAGGGCAACTCTTGCAAAATTCTCCAAAAAGCCGCTATTGTGGATTATGGATGAAGAGTTGCCTAATAGTTTTGTTTTAAGAAGCAATGATGAAGCTTTAGATATGAAACTTCTTCAGATGTATAGACTTTTTGACAAAACATTAAGTGCTGTTTTGTTTGCAGAAGTGGATGTATTAAAATAGATGATTGAGAAATCAACATTATATATTGTAAATGATATAGAAAACTCAAGAGATGAGATTTTAAAATCTTTGCCAAAACATTCTATACGAATTATAGAGAATGAGGAGGATGGAAAAACTGAATTTCAGATTCTTCAAGCTCAAAAAACTATTAAAGAGGCATATATAGCCTCTAGTTCTACAAAATATATCATTCTTTGTGGAACATCTTTTAGGGTAGAAGCACAAAATGCACTCCTAAAAGTACTAGAAGAGCCACCTAGAAATATAATATTTCTTATTTTTACAATTTCCAAAAATTCAATACTTCCAACAATAATGTCTAGAGTTCAAGTAAAATATCTGAAAACAAAAAAGATAGTTCAAGAGTCTAGTTTAAATATAGCAAGACTAGATTTAAAGGATGTTTACTCTTTTTTAAAACAAAACCAAAGAGTTTCAAAAAATGAAGCAAAAGAGATAGTTGAATCTATACTATTTTCAGTTAATAAAAATAATATTAAGTTAAACTCAAAACAACTAAAATCATTTAGTACATCAATGAAATTACTTGAATTAAACTCAAGACCAATAAATGTATTAACTACCATACTTTTAAATATTATGATAAAAAAATAAGATGAAATTCTACAAAATATCAAATCAAAATCCCATAGAGTTATTTAATAAAATTGGCTCAGATGATGTTGGTGCTAAAATCATGGCTAAAAAGGCAAATTCCCACCTTCTTTATATAAAAGATATGCATGTGGGAGCAGCCAATATACTAAAACAAGATGCTTTATCTATAGGTGCTGATTTAGCTGTACCTATTGGTACAATTTTAGCAAAAGATAAATATGTAGACTGTATTTTAATGGGTACAACTAAACATTTTGAACTATTATCCAAAAAAGAGTTAGCTCAACCATTTGGATTAAAAGAACTTGCAAATGAATTAAAATCATTTACTATTATACCTAAATTTAAAAATAAAATCATGGGTGTTATTAATGCAAATGATGATAGTTTTTTTTCACAAAGTAGATTTAAAGATATTGATGCAATAAAAAAAATTGAAACCATGATAAAAGATGGTGCAGATATAATTGATATTGGTGGAGTTTCAAGTAGACCAGGCAGTGATGTAGTTAGTGATGTAGAAGAACTAAAAAGAATAAAACCAATTTGTGATCTAATAAAAGAAAAAAAACTTTATAAAAAAGCACTTTTTAGTATAGATAGCTACACACCTCTAGTAGTTGAGTATGCTTTAAAATCAGGCTTTAAAATAGTAAATGATATCACAGGATTAAAAAATGATAGTGTAGCTAAGCTTGTCTCTTCATATAAAGCAACTGTTGTTATAATGCATATGCAAGGGATACCACAAACTATGCAAGAAAACCCAACTTATGAAAATATAATAAGTGACATTGATGATTTTTTTAGAAATAGAATAAGTAAAGCAAAAAAGTTTGGTATTGAAAATATAATTTTAGATGTGGGTATAGGTTTTGGAAAAACACTGGAACACAATTTGTTATTACTAAAAAATATGGAACATTTCACACATTTTGGATACGAACTATTAATAGCAGCAAGTAGAAAGTCTATGATTGATAAAGTAGTTCCATCTAAAGTTGAAGATAGACTACCTGGTACTTTAGCTATTCATCTAGACAGCCTAAATAAAGGTGCAACTATAGTAAGAACTCATGATGTTAAGGAACATTTTCAAGCTATAAAATTACAAGAGGCAATAAATAACATATAAATAGGAATAAAATATTGATACAACTTACAAACATATCTAAAAGCTTTGGTGCTCAAGAGCTTTTTACAAATTTAGATTTTAGATTAAACTCAGGAAATAGAATAGGATTAGTTGGTAGAAATGGTAGTGGTAAATCTACACTTTTTAAACTTATTTTAGGTGAAGAAACTGCTGAAGATGGAGATATATCTATACCAAAAGGATATAAAATAGGTGCTTTAAAACAGCATCTTGTATTTACTGAACCCACACTTAGCCAAGAAGCTGCACTTGCACTTAGTGAAGATGATAAATTTAATGTATATAAGGTTGAAAAGATACTATTTGGTCTTGGTTTTACGCAAGAAGATTTAACTAAAGATCCTTTGTCTTTTTCAGGTGGATATCAAATAAGAATAAATCTAGCAAAGCTACTTGTTACTGAACCCAATTTATTACTTCTTGATGAGCCTACAAACTACCTTGATATTTTATCACTTAGATGGTTAAAAACTTTTCTTAAAACTTTTGATGGTGAAGTTATACTAATAACTCACGATAGAGACTTTATGGATTCAATCTCTACTCATACTATGGGGTTAGTTAGAAAAGAGTTGTTTTTAGTACAAGGTGATACCCACAAACTCTATAGTCAATTAAAAGATAATGAAGAGCTATATCAAAAACAAAAAGTATCACAAGATAAAAAAAGAAAAGAGCTTGAAGAGTTTATAGCAAAAAACAAAGCTCGTGCTTCTACGGCGGCTCAAGCACAGTCAAAAGTAAAACTACTTGAAAAAATGGAAGAGATGGACGATTTATCTTATGATAATACCTTAGATTTTGATTTTAACTTCAAAGATACACCAGCAAAAGTTTTACTAGATGTAAAGAATTTAGGCTTTGGGTATAATAGTAATAATATGCTTTTTAAAGATATCTCATTTACACTTTCAAAAGGGGAAACGATAGGAATTATTGGTAAAAATGGTAAAGGTAAATCAACACTTCTAAATACCATTGCAGGTGAACTAAAACAACTAAATGGTTGTGTTGATTTTCATGTTTCAACAAATTTTGGACACTTTGGGCAAACTAATATAAACCATCTAAACCCTAAAAATAGTGTAATAGATGAGATATATATTCCAAACCCAAAACTTCCAATAGCTCAAGTTCGTGGTATTTGTGGTTCAATGATGTTTAGTGGAGATAGTGTAGATAAAAAAGTATCACTTTTATCTGGTGGTGAGAAAAGCAGAGTGATGCTAGGACAAATTTTAGCAACTGATGTAAATATATTATTCTTAGATGAGCCTACAAATCATCTTGATATGGATTCAATAGATGCACTTACAGCTGCAATAAATAGATTTAAAGGTTCGTCAATTATTGTTACACATAGCGAGGAGCTTTTAAGAAAAACTTGTGATAAATTAATAGTATTTACAAAAGATGGTGCAGATCTATTTAATGGAAATTATGATGAGTTTTTAGAAAAAATTGGTTGGGATGAAGAGGAAGTTATTCAAACTGTTAAATCTGAACCAAAAGTAAATAAAAAAGAGAATAAAAAACTTCGTGGTCAACTAACAAATGAGAGAAGTAAACTAACATCTCCACTAAAAAAAGAGATAGAAAAATTAGAAAATAAAATTATGGAATTAGAAGAGATGATTGAAATAGAACAATCAAACCTTATAGAAGCTTCAAATAAAGGTGATAACAGTAAAGTAATTGAACTTTCCACTATTGTTACTAAAGCTCAAAAGGAAGTTGAAATTTTATTTGAAGATATGGAAAGTTCACAAAATAAGTTAGATGAAATTATGGATGATTATGAAAAAAAGCTAAATAATATTTAAATTATTTAGCTAGTATATTAGCAACAACTTTTAGATTTTCTTCTATTTCAACTTCACTCATTGCACCATCAATTGTCCCTATTTTCACTTTTCCTGTATATATTTTATTTATGATACCATTTGGTTCTACTTTATACACAAAATACTTAACAGCATCACTAGTTGGTACTTGAAGAAAATTTCTCATAGCTCCATTTTTATCATAAATCCAAGGTAAATGCTTATCACCTTTTAGTTGTACATTTTTAGTATGAGCTTGCCATCTTTTAATAAACCAAGGAGCATCAGAGATATTAGAGATAGTTACAAACATACCTTTTGGAAGTTTTAACATCTCCTCTAGTTTATTTGATACAACTATTGATTCATGATTTCCTACAAAAATAATACTATTTTCTTTGATAATACTATTAGTTGAAAACTTCCTATCATCATAACCTATTAGCTCAACAGTTTTTGGAAGTTCTTTTAAAGTAATCACTTTTTTTTCTATTTTCACAGGTGGATCTACTGTTAAATATGTAAGAGCTACAAGCCCCACTAAACTTATAAACACTAATTTCATTGTTTGTACTATAGTATTGTTCAATTTTTCACCTTTTTTACTTCTCTTATAAATAATCTATCTGTGGTAATATTATCATCAATTGGTGTATCATTTAAAATATTATCAACTAACATCTTTGCTAAATATGGAGCAAGAACAAACCCCCTACCCCCAACACCATTTAACATATATAAACTTTCATATCTTGTAAATCTATTTTTATCTACTTTTGTTCCATTCTTTAAGTATGGAAAATCTTTAAGTGTTTTTTCACTATCAATAATCTTACCAACCATAGGAAAATAGTCGCTACTACAAGCCCTACACCCAACATACTCTTTTTTTATCTTTATATCCTCTAACTCTACAATATCCAAGGCTTTTTTCAATAACTCGTCATTATCATCATCTTTGGTTTGTGCAGTTTTTAAATCCCTGTGATGTGTAGCTCCAATTGACACTTGATAACTATTTTCATCTACCTTAAAGCTTTTTGATACTGAACACTCTTTGTGGTAATTATGTTCTAGTTTTGTGGAAGTTGTTATATCAATCCTTCTCCCCCAAACACCTCTAATACTTAAATAAAACTCATCTAAGAGCTCAAGGCTTGCACCAGTTGTTAAGATAAGATTTTTTGCTTCTAACTCACCATTTAAAACCCATAAACCATTTTCATATTTTACACTTTTAATATTTGTATTAAATTGAGTATTTATTTTACTTTGTTTGGTTGAAAAACTTGTAGTCATCATTTTACAAACACCAAAACTGTTTACAACTGAGCCAATATTAAACAAAAAACCATCTTTATCTTTTTGATAAGCAAAGTCCATATAAGGAATATATTGTTCAAATTTCAGGGCATCATTACTGTCTTTTGGTATTCTTATAGTTCCACAATTTGCTATAATATTTGGAAATGTTTTTTTATAAAGTTGTGTAGTATATCTTAGAGCATTTGTAACTAAACTTTTAAATTCATTTGGTTTACCTAAAAGAGGGGATAGAAAAGCCCCAGCAGCCCCTGAAGCTCCTGAAGCGATATTTGAAAGTTTATCAACTAATAGTATATTTTTTGTATGTTTAGAGAGTTCATAAGCTACACTACAACCACTTATTCCAGCTCCTACTATTATATAATCATATGTACATTTCATATCTATTTATTTGTTCCATTCTAAATTTATTTTTTAAACAATTTTTTGTGATTATATCACAAAAAATTGTAATTTATCTATATTATTAGTTCGCTCA
>JAYEMI010000097.1:0-4801 GCA_034718015.1 Campylobacterota bacterium
AAAAAAAAGGAATCTAAATGTCTGCAACAACTACACAATCTGAATTTAATTTTGATAATATCTCAATAAAAGTGGAGCCAAATCCAGATATTGGTGATAATATGGCTAAGATAACACTTATGGGAGTAGGTGGGGGTGGTTGTAATATGGTAGATAACTACTGTAGTAAAAATAGATATAAAATGAAAATAATATCAGCTAATACTGATAACCAAACATTAAATAAAACATTAGCACCTATAACAATACAGCTTGGTGAAAAGACTACAAAAGGGTTAGGTGCTGGTATGAATCCAGCTATTGGTGAGAAATCTGCATTAGAAAGTTTTGAGGAGATAAAATCTCATATAGAAGGTTCAGATATGGTATTTGTATGTGCAGGATTAGGTGGAGGTACAGGTAGTGGTGCAATCCCTATTGTTGCAAAAGCTGCAAAAGAGTTAAATATACTATGTATGTGTGTTGTTACTATGCCATTTGATTTTGAGATGGGCAGAGATGAAATCGCAAAAGATGCACTAAATAAACTAAAGCAATATACTGATAGTTATATGGTTATATATAATGATAAAATAATGGATATTGTAGCACCAAATACAGGTATGGAGGATAGTTTTAAAATAATAGATGATATATTGTTTGATGCAATTCATGGGATATCTGAAATGATACTCCACTACCAAAGAAAAAATATAAATATTGATTTTGCAGATATAAGTACAACTCTAACTAAAAAAGGATTATCTTTAATAGGATTGGGACATAAAAGTGGTCAAGGTTCTGGACTAGAGGCTTTAAAAGAAGCAATAAACTCTCCACTACTTAATATTGAATCACTTACAAGAGCAAGATCTGTATTAGTACATATTAAATCAAGTCCTAAATTCCCAATCCATGAGATGAAAGAGCTTATGAACTATATAAAAACCAATGCTGATTTAGGTACTAAATGTATTACAGGTACAGTTTGGGACAATGAGATGAAAGAGGATGAAGTAAAAGTAACTATTATTGCAACAGGATTTCATGTAGATAATAAAAATATAACATTAGAAGAAGATATAAAACCAGAAATTAAACCTGCTGACAAAGAGCCATCTATTAAAGATAAGTTTTTTAAATTACTTAATAAGTGGATATAATAAAGTATCGATATTGTTATATAACTCTTAACTAAATGAAAAATTTTACTTTCAAATAGGACAATACAACTAATAGACTAAAAGGGAAACAGATGATTCATTCTTACATATTAACAGGATTTTTAGGGGTTGGAAAAACAACCATCCTTACCAATATAATTAAAGAGCATTTCTGTGATAAAAAAATAGCGCTTATTGTGAATGAGTTTGGCAAAATAGGTATAGATGGTGATGTCCTTCGCAATGTACACAGCGATGTACTTGAGATAGCAGAGGGATGTATTTGCTGTCAACTATCAGATGAGTTTGAAAAAGGTGTAAAAGAGATAATAAAGAAATATGATCCAGAAATCATTTTCATAGAAGCATCGGGTGCTTCCGAACCATTTCCTATTTTTTTATCACTGCACGTAATGGGAATCTGCATAGATGGTGTTATATGTGTTATTGATACTAAAAGTTTTGACAACTACAAAGAGAATGTAAGTGCAAAAAATCAAATAGGAAGTTCAAATATAATCCTCCTTAACAAAACAGATCTTGTTGATGAAGATCAACTTCATACAGTTCAAAAAGAGGTTATTGCAATAAAAAATGAAAATGATTTAAAAAGCAATATTTCAGGAGGAACATTCTTTAAAAGTTATGTAATTGAACATGCTAAGCAGGGTATGGTAGATAAAAAACTATTTAATAGTTTAGAAAGAATAGATGATTTATTTGATATAGATAAAAAAGATTATCTATATCATCATAATCATACACAAAAGGATTCTATTACCCAAAAAGTTTGTTATATCAAAAAAGGTACCACATCTAAAGAGATATTAACACTGCTTAGAACACTCCCAAGAGATGTATACAGAGCAAAAGGGGTTGTGAAATTGGAGGACTTTAACAAACCACAATTGATCAACTATGCATTTGGAAGCATTACACAAGAGGATTTAGACAGCTACCAGGGGGAATCGATTATTGTTTTTATAGGCAAGTCCATAGAACAAAAAGTAAACTTTCTTGCTAAGGTAGTTGAGTGTCTTATTTTGCCTCAATTTAGTGTAAATCCATAAAGTGTAAGAGAATAGTTTTTATGAATATCGCTATAAAACCCTTAACCAAGGGGCTAGGATGGTAAATAAAAAAGATATCTATTCCTTACAAATTACTTAAAAGATTGGAGTTTTTAAAAAAATTGGTTATTAGTCATATATTATGGCTTCAATAAAAGTAGATATTGCAGCAGCTATAACAATTAATCCTCAGTGAGAGAATATTTATACTTGATACACTTAGATTTTTACTTTCTATAAGATATAATCAATATAGCCTTAATAATTAAAATCCATTCTAGCAATAAGGAGATACAAAATATGATAGAAACTATTTTAATAGCTACAAATATAGTTGTTGTAGTTGTAATATTAATACAGACAATAGTTTTGATAATTGATAAATCTAAATCGACTGCATTAAACACATCACTTCTAGAGGAGAAGTTAATAAGTAAAGAAGCAATAAGTCATTCAAAAAAAAGAGAACAACTTCATAATAAATTTTTATTTTCTTTATCCTCTTCTTTGGCTAAAACAAGAGAGTGCACTCAAGAGGTAGGGGATTTAAAGAAAAATCTTTCTAGGATCTTTAAAGAACTATCTGTTTTATCAACTGAACAGTTTGTAACTGAATCTGATATGCAAGAGGTTATTGATTTTTTAGATAATGATTTAAATAACTATATTACTAATAAAGATAATTTAATTAGTAGTGATAAATTATTTAGAATTATAGAGAGAATTAGAGAGAAAAATAATACAAGAGAAGAGTAAAATAGTTTTCAAATACATTTATTGTTTTAAGATAGAAAAATTATCTATAGCTTAATTCAATCCTTTAAATAGTTTTCCTCTTATCTCTTTTTAAATAATTATGTTAAAAACTATAAAATTATAAAGATAGAACTGATATGAAAACAACAAATAAAATTAAAACCCTTAATGAACTCTCTTTATGTGCAGATTATTCACTTATAGATACACTAACCCTTGATCCAAAAGCTAAAGAAAATAAAAAAGATCATTTTCCAAGAGAGATATTCAGTGGTCACTATGTACCTGTAGATCCTACTGCTATTAAAGAGCCTTTTTATATTGCACACAGTAAAAACTTTTTTGAAGAGTTAGGATTAGATGATACATTAGCACAAAATGAAGAGTTTATAAAGATGTTTAGTGGTGATCTGTCCAATGTTCCTAAGCCTTTATGCAACTATGGTTGGGCAACTGGGTATGCACTATCGATATATGGTACAGAATACTATGATCAATGCCCATTTCTTTCTGGAAATGGATACGGAGATGGTAGAGCTTTATCAGTTTACGAAGGGATACTAAATGGTAAACGATGGGAGATGCAGCTTAAAGGTGGAGGTAGAACTCCATACTGTAGAGGTGCAGATGGTAAAGCGGTTTTGCGATCTAGTTTGCGTGAGTTTTTAGCACAAGAGCATATGCATTCACTTGGAGTCTCAACATCTAGATCATTAAGCTTATATGTATCACAAAGTGAAACTACACAAAGACCGTGGTTTAGCAATGGTTCTTATTCAAAAAACCCAGATGTAATGATAAATGAACCTGTTGCTATCTCAACAAGAGTCGCTTCATCTTTTTTACGTGTTGGACAGCTTGAACTTTTTGGGCGACGAGCCAGAAAAAGTGAACACCCAGATGCACTAAAAGAGTTAAAAGAGATTGTATTGCATACAATTAATCGTGAATATCAAATGATTGATCAAAATCTATCATTAGAAGATAAGATAATTGAACTTGCCATCTCTTTTAGAGATCGTCTTACATCACTTGTGGCAAACTGGATTCGTGTAGGGTATTGTCAAGGAAACTTCAATAGTGATAATTGTGCTATGGGTGGGTTTACACTTGATTATGGTCCTTTTGGATTTATGGATATGTTTGATCCTAGGTATCAACCTTGGACAGGTGGTGGAGTGCATTTTTCATTTTTAAATCAACCTCAAGCTGCCAAACAAAACTTTCATATGTTTTGTACTGCATTAAAACCACTCATTCAGTCAGATGATACAACCCTAGCACAACTTGAAAAAATAGATGGTGATTTTGATGCAATAATGGAAAACAAAATGGTAAAAATGTGGGCTGACAAACTAGGATTAAATAGATTAGATGCCAATCTATTTAATCAACTAATTGAACTAATGATTGATACAGGTGTTGATTATACGCTATTTTTTAGGGAACTATCTAATATACCTGAAGTATTAACTCCACTTCTAAAAAGCTTTTATGAAGAGAATTTTCATGATAAAAAGCTCTTAAATAGATGGGAAAAATGGCTAGAACAGTGGAAAACACTTACAAATGTTTCAAGTTTAGAATCTAAACAAAAACTATCAAAACAGATGAAACAGATAAATCCAAAATATACTTTAAGAGAGTGGTTTTTAGTACCAGCTTATAATCAAGCTCATAGTGGAGATTATACGCTTATAAAAGAGTTACAAGAGGTTATGAACAGCCCTTATGAGGAACAATCAAAACAGATAGAGGAAAAATACTACCAAAAGAAACCATCAGAGTTTTTTAATGTAGCTGGTATATCACATGTTAGTTGTTCATCTTGAA
>JAYEMI010000098.1:0-4771 GCA_034718015.1 Campylobacterota bacterium
TCTTTTAAAAAATTCAAATCCATATAAAATACCTCAATTATTTTTACAATAATAGCTATATTTTGTTAAGTATCTGTTAATTTAAAACCTATTGTATCATCAAATTAATACATAAATCCAATTAATCTCTATTTTGTAACTTTACTAATATTTTTTTTAGATAGAATTTTAAAAATTAAAATTTGGATTATTAATATGAAAACAAAATCATTATATCTATCGAGCCTAGAGGAAAACTCAGGCTCACTTGTAATTGCAATAGGTCTTATGGAGATTTTAAAATCAAAATATACTAAAGTTGCTTTTTTTAGACCTATTATTAAAACAGATGAGACAAAAGATACAGATATACTAACAATCATAAAAAACTTTTCTCTCCAAATAGATTATAACTCAAGCTATGGCTTTAGCATCAATGAAGTTGATAAGATGATAGCAGATAATAATATCGAACACTTTTATGAAAATATTTTAACAAAAATCAAAAAACTAGAAGCTAAATATGATTTTATTTTAATAGAGGGGATTACTAAAAGTCTTATAAGTAAAACAGTAGATTTTGATATAAATTTAAATCTTGCAAAAAACCTTCAAGCACCTTTTATAAGTATTTTAAATGGTAAAAATAAAGAGCTAGTTCATATAGTAGAGGATATAAAAATTGAAGCTAAGAGTATCAAAAAAAGTGGCTGTAGTCATTTTGGTACATTTGTAAATAGAATTGATAATAACTTAATAGATAGTTGTAAAAAAAGCTTTAAAAATGAAAAGTTATCATATGAACTTAATTTTTTACCACAACAAGATGAATTAGAACACCTCACAATTGAACAAATAAAATCAAACATATCATGCAAACATATATTTGGTGATAAAAAGTTTTTAGAAAAAACTGTAGGGGAAAGTAAGGTTGCTTGTATGAAAGCTGAACATTTCATAGAACATGTACGCCCAAAAGACCTAATAATAACTTCAGGAGATAGAATAGATATAATTATGGCAATAATATCTTTATATCATACAAAAGTTTATCCAAATATCTCAGCAATTATTCTAACAGGAAATTTAAAACTAAACAATAATGTTTTAAAGCTTTTAAACAGCTACCATACGCTTGCTATCCCTATTTTTACAACAAAAGATGACACATATACAACAACAACAAAAATAAATAATATAAAACCAATAATTACACATAAAGACAAAACAAAGATAGCTACTATTTTAGGACTTTTTAGTAAAAATGTAAAGATTTCAAGTATTGAGAGAAAGTTGTTAGAAAATAGTGCAGATACTATTACACCTTTAATGTTTGAATACAATTTATTTAAAAGAGCAAGAGAGGTTAAAAAAACAATTGTTTTACCTGAAAGCTTTGATGATAGAGTTTTAAAAGCTGCAGAGATATCTATTAAATCAAATATTTCAAATATTATACTTTTAGGTGATAAGTTATCTTTACAAAACAAAGCTTCATCTTTAGGGGTTGATATATCACAAGCAATTATAATAGATCCAAAAACATCAAAACTTACTAAAGATTTTGCACAACAGTTTTATAATATTAGAAAAAGTAAAGGGCTTTTAGAAGATGAAGCATACGATATTATGCTAAATGACCTCTCTTATTTTGCTACAATGCTAGTAGATAATAATATAGCAAATGGTATGGTAAGTGGAGCAGTGAATACAACAGCAAATACAGTTCGCCCTGCTTTACAAATAATCAAAACAAAACCTAATAGTGATGTAGTATCAAGTGTATTTTTAATGTGTTTTGACACAAAAGTTTTAGTATATGCAGATTGTGCAATAAATCAAGACCCAACAGCTTCACAACTAGCTTCAATAGCTATTGATTCAAGCACTACTGCTCTTAATTTTGGTATTGAACCTAAAGTTGCTATGTTATCATACTCTACAGGTACTTCAGGATCTGGAAAAGATGTAGATAAAGTTGTTGAAGCTACTAGCATAATCAAAACTAAACAACCAAAACTAAAAGTTGAAGGTCCTATTCAATATGATGCAGCTATAAATAAAACTATAGCAAAACAAAAACTACCAAATTCAAAAGTAGCTGGAAAAGCTACTGTGTTTATATTTCCAGATTTAAATACTGGAAACAATACTTATAAAGCAGTACGAGATGCTAGTGGTGCAGTTGCTATTGGTCCCATACTACAAGGTCTTAATAAACCAATAAATGACCTAAGTCGTGGTTGTATAGTAGAAGATATTGTAAATACTATTGCTATAACAGCAATTCAAGCAAATGAAAATAAGGATAACTAATGATACTAATATTAAACTCAGGAAGTTCATCTATAAAATATAAACTTTTTAGCTCACTTGATACAAAATTTATTTTTGGTGGGGTTATTGAAGAGGTGAAAGATTTTCACAAAGCATTTGATGATATCTTTGAGACACTTTTAAGTAATAATCATATTAAAAGTATAAACGAAATAAAGTCTTTTGGGCATAGAGTAGTACATGGTGGCGAGAGGTTTATAAAACCAACTTTAATTAACGATGAAGTACTAAAACAAATCGAAGATTTAATACCACTAGCACCACTACATAACCCATCAAATCTAGATGGTATAAAAACTGCTATAAATAAAGTACCAAACGCAAAACAAATAGCAGTCTTTGACACATCATTTCACCATACAATTCCAAAACATACATATATTTATCCTATTCCATACAATTTATATGAAAAGTATGGTATTAGAAAATATGGCTTTCATGGAACTTCACACAGCTATATAGCCAAACAAGCATCAAAATACCTCAACAAGCCACTAGAAGAATTAAATTTAATCACTATCCACCTAGGAAATGGAGATAGTATAACTGCAATAAAAAATGGTAAATCAATAGACACCTCAATGGGCTTTACTCCTCTTGAAGGTCTTATGATGGGAACAAGATGTGGAGATATAGATCCAGAGATAATACTCTATCTTGAAAACCAAATAGGTATAGATTCAAAAGAGCTTGATAATGTTTTAAATAAACAATCAGGATTTAAAGGTATTTGTAATAATAGTGATTTAAGAGAGATTATAAAAAATGCAAACAAAGGTGATGGTAAATCACTCTTAGCAATAGATATGTTTGCCTATAGAGTAAAAAAATATATAGGTTCATACAAAGAGATTTTAGGAAAGATTGATGCTATTGTTTTTACAGGTGGTATTGGAGAAAACTCAAGTTTAATAAGAGATAAGATATTAAACAATATAGATAAGTCTAAAAATAAAAATATTAATAGTAATGTTGAGATACAAAATGAAAGCTCATCTTATAAAATACTTGTAATACCTACAAACGAGGAGCTTGAAATAGCAAATTTAACTAAAGAGTTTAGTTAAATTTAGAGCTACTCATCCTTTTAAATCCGCTAATTCTATTTTAAATACTGCACCATCTTTATCATTTGATACTGTTAAACTACCTCTACAATGATCATCTATAATCACTTTGGACATATAAAGCCCCAGTCCTGTACCATTTTTGGATTTTGTAGAGAAATATGGGTCAAATATTTTATCTATAATCTCTTCAGGTATACCACCGCCATTATCACTTATTGTTAAAACACCATTCATAGATTTTATTGTGATCTGTTTATTTTGAATATCCTTATCCAACAAAACATTACCCAAGGTAACTTCTTGTAGGGCGTCTTCTGCATTTTTTAGTATATTTAAAATTACATGTTTTACTTCATTTGAATAAGTTCTATAAACAGTACTATCTTGTAGCTCTTTTACTATTTTAATGTTCTTGTTTACTATTGAATCTTCTATTATATTTAATACACTGTTTATAAGTTGTTCATAAGATATATTGTCTAAAACTTTTGTTTCTTTAAAAAAATTTCTGAAATCATCAATAGTAGTGCTTAGATGTTGAGTATAGTTTGATATATTAGAAGCTAGTTTTATTGCTGTTGCATTATCTAGTATACCAACTTCTGATTTTAAAATAATATTTGTACTTACTGCACTAATAGAATTAAGAGGTTGCCTCCATTGATGAGCTATCATACTTATCATCTCACCCATTTGTGCAAGTCTTGATTGTTCTAAAATTTGATGATCTTTTTGTCTGTTTTTCTCAACTTCTATCTCTACTCTTTGTTTTAGTGTACTATTTAATTCTTCCAACTCTTGTTTCCCTTTATTTTGCTCCTGCTCCAATAATATATAACTTTTTAAAAAACTATTATTGTTATATCCAGAAATAATAAAAAAAATGGAAAATATAAAGATTAATAAAATAACTACATTGCTTAATTCACTTTCAAAACTAAATAAATTCAAAATAAAAAACCCAAGCATTGCATAAGAATGCAACAAAAACACTGGAAGTACTGCTGATAAAGTGCTTACAGAACCTGCAATTAATGTTATAATTAACAAACTTATTAAAAAAATATTTGTCATAGGTACATTATAAAAAATAGCAATATAAGTTATCCATCCATATAATAATGCATTTAAAAATAACAATACCATTGATACTCTTACATATTGTATATCATAACTACTACTGTTAAATCTTAAAAATACTTTTGTAGTGTATAGTCTAACTAATGTTATTAAAATAGATACAGATATCCAATATAGTATGTATTTATCAGGTACAATTCCATATAAAATATATGTGCAAATAAGTATCCCTATAATATTTGTTGATATTATTCCTAATTTAGCACCTTTTGCTAAATGTTGAACAAGTTTATGGTCACAGATTA
>JAYEMI010000099.1:0-6965 GCA_034718015.1 Campylobacterota bacterium
AGTGAAATTATAAGAGACATTTTAGTTGGTATATCAAAGATATAATAACTCATACCATAGACAATAAGTGTAGTTATAATTATCTGTAAACTACCTGCAACAAAAACTTCGTATTTCATCTTTTTTAAATGTTCAATTGAAAACTCTAGTCCAATTGTAAACATCAAAAAAACAACACCAAACTCTGCTATCTCTTTTAATTCATGATTATGTACAGCATCATGTAAGCCAAAGCCATATGCTATAATAGTACCAGTTACTATATATCCAATAATAGTAGGTAGATGAAACTTTTTTAAACCTACGTTAATTATAAGTGATATAAGAAGTGTTGATACTATTATGGTTAACATAAATTACCCTCTTTTTTTATTTTTTTTTGCTGCCATGTTGATTAGTATAACCCCAATAATACCAGCAATAAAAGAAGCTATAAATATACCAAGCTTAACAGCACTTATAATTTCTGTATCAAGAAATGCAAGATTTGTTATAAATATAGACATTGTAAATCCTATACCAGCTAAAAATCCAACAGCAACGATTTCATTCCATCCTAAATTGTCTGGTTTATGAATAAGTTTCATCTTAGAAGCTAAATATGTAAATCCTACTATTCCTATTGGTTTTCCAATTATTAAACCAAAAACTACACCTAAAACTATCATTAGATGTGATGATACTGTACTAAAGTCTATAATAACTCCAGCATTAGAAAAAGCAAACAATGGCATGATAAAAAATGCACTAAATCCATGAAGCATATGCTCTAGTTTTACTAAAGGGTTTTGAACTTTGTCATATCCATAAGCAACATTTTCTAAAGCATCTATTTGATGATGATTTAAAATAGGTACATCATCTATATTTTTTTCAAACTCTTTTATAGCTTTTTTTGTATTTTCTAAAAAATCTATCTCTTCAATTTTAGAACTAATAGGTATAGCAAAAGCTAATAATACTCCAGCTATAGTTGCATGGATACCAATAGCATGGATATAGAACCAAAGTGCAACTCCTAAGATTAGATATGGAGCTAAAGATTTAACACCTTTTAGATTCAATATCCAAATAAAAGCATAAATAAGTCCCGCATGTAAAAAGTACTCTGCATGTATCTCGCTTGTATAAACTGTAGCTACAACCAATACAGCACCTAAATCATCAACAACAGCAAGAGCAACTAAAAATAATTTTAAAGCTGGATTTACTTTGTTTCCTAATAAAAGTAAAATACCAAAAGCAAATGCAATATCTGTAGCCATCGGTATACCAAATCCTATAGGATTGTTTGGATTTAAACCAATATAAACTAAAGCAGGTATTACCATACCTCCAATAGCAGCAACTACAGGAAATGATGCTTGCTTAAATGATGAAAGCTCACCAATTAACATCTCTCTTTTTATCTCTAGACCGACCATAAGGAAAAACATTGCCATTAAACCATCATTTATCCACATGCCCAAACTCATTGAGATAGTGGTGTCTCCAAAAGCCATCCCAAATGGTGTATTCCAAAGATTAAAATAAGCATCTGAAAGTGTAGAGTTTGCAGTTATTACTGCAAAAATTGTAGCAGCGAAGAGTAAAAAACCACTAAGGGCTTCTTTTGATATGAAATCATTAAATGTATCTATATATTTTGTCATATAGCAGGTTCCTTTTGTTATGTAAATTTTACAATTTTATGAAAAGAATATTAAATAAACATTAATATAAATTATTAATTACTTTCGGACATTCTTTTTATTTTATATTGTAAATAGCTAGTATTAATATTGTGTTTTTTCTTGGTCTTTTCTAAATCTGCTTTTTTTATCAATTTATCAATAATTTTTTCCATTGATTTTAGATTCTTAATATCTAGTTCCTCTTCAAATTCACCATATTTTACCATCAGAGAATCAAAGGCAAAATTATATTTAAATCCAAGTAACCCTTTATTGTTAATAAGTTTTTTTATAAAAATCCAATTGTTAAATACATTATCCCATGTTACTTCTTGCTCTTTTGTTGTACACATTTTTTTTACTATTGATTTAAATTTATACAACCCAAAATATGCTTTATGATTATACCAAAGCTCATCTATCCACCAATCTTCAAATTTTGGAAATCCACTAATAGGTGGAAGTTTATCAATCTCTCTATTTGCTTTTATATTGGATAAAAGTACATAAAAGTGTAAAACTACTATTGGTATTTGTGAATTTAGTATTGCTAACTCTTTTATATCCTCCTCGTTACATTCTTTTAAAAGTGTATTAAAATCTTTTTTAATAGCTTGAAACTCTTTTTCAAGTTGTTCATGTAGTGATAGGTCAAGCTCTATTGATTTTTGTGCTAATTCAAATAGTTCATTATCTTCAAATTCAATCTCTTCTGGAAGCTCATCTAAAATATACATAGCTTCAAGTTTAGTGTCATTTGATCTAACTAAATCTCTTTTTAGTCTTACTTTTTGATATTTATAATAATTTCTTTTTTTTATAGCTTCTTCAATACGCTCTTTCTCTTCAAGCTCTTGCAAGTCTGCTGCTGTTAGTTGCTCTAACATTTTTCTATGAATCTCTAAATTTTGATTTGTATTTTCAAGACTTGTTTCTGTTGATGATTTTTGAAGAATAGTTAACTTATTTATACCTGATTCGTGATCTGATAATTGTCTTTTCAGTATTGTAGATCTTTTTTCCTCTTGTTTTATCATATCTTGTAAAGCTATTATAGACTTCATCATATTGTCCTAGAAAGTAATTTTTAATATTTTACAATACAATTCTTATAATTAGATTAAAATTAAAACCGTTATTATCATTAATAATAATTCATTAATTTCTAAATTAAAACCTAAAACATCACCATTTAAAAAGCCTAGAGTTGATTTTAATCTTTTTGTTATGTACATAGTAATTAGTAAAGCTAGTAAAAATAATAAAATAAATTCTACACTATTTAAAAATAAACATATAAGGCTATAACTAACAAAAACAATAAATATATTTGTATTATTCAAACTACTTTTTAACATAGTTACAAAAGATGATTTAAAATCATTTAGTTTTATACTCAATACAACCATCACTCTACTAATTATAGCTATAATTATAAATTCGACATACAGTTGCTCATAAAGGATATAACTTAAACTTGCAATTTTTAAGATTAAAAAAGAGACTGTGTAAAGCAATCCCATAGCTCCTATAGTAGGCTCCTTTATAACTTTATAAGGATCTTTATTGCTATGTTTTGCATAGATTGCATCTACTACATCAGCTATTGCTTCAGTATGTATAAAGCCATAAGATATCATATAGAATATTGCCATCATAAGAGATAGATATATAGATGATTCAAAAAACCCATGGATAAAAACTATAAATGATGAAAGCACTAAACCTACAAAAGGAAAAAATATCATCATGTATTTTAAAATACTATTTTTTGATAAATCCTCATCATTCTTAAATGATATAGGTAAAATAGAAAAATAACTAAAAGAGAATTTTAATCCTACATATAGATCTTTTAATACTCTAAACATTATTTGATTTTAATACCTATTCCCAATTTTACTTCATATACCTCATCACAAAAAGATGCTAAGTATTGACCTATTATCCCAGTTAAATCTACATATTTTCTACTTAACTTATCTATTGGTATCACACCACGCGTTACATCATTTAATACAAATATAATATTAGCATCTATTTTTGATATATAATTTAACTGTTCTATTAATTGATCTTCTGAGTTATCTATATTATTTAAAATCCACATTGATATACAATCTATTAAATAAGTATTATTACTTTTTATTACATTAACTAAGTCTTTGGATTCTTCAATAACTATAAAACTATCTTCTCTTGTGTTTTCATGATTTTTTATCCTTCTTTGCATCTCACTATCACCAAAACTATTATCGTAAGTAGCTATATAGTATGGTTTTATTTTTGCTAAATCGAATGCTTTATTTTGGGCAAGTGAACTTTTTCCAGATTTTTGACCACCAAAATATAATAACTTCACTTTTTTATTAACCTAAAAAACTTTCAACTTGTTTAGTGATACTATCTTGATTTAAACCATTAAGTGATCCATATACTAAAGATGCACCTGCTCCAACACCCTCTTTTGCTTCACCATCATCATAAAGTTTTAGTGCTGGATGATTTGACAGTGAAAAATCAAACCCTGAATAATAAGCATTAACAGAGAAACTCAACATCTCTAATAATCCTTTGATATCACTGTTTTTATCTTCATATACCCATTTTGTAGTACATAATGCTATTTTAGAACTATCTATTGATCCATCCATTTGTTTTAATATAGAATCAATCACTAATAGCACACACGCCATTTGTGTACCACCTGCTAACACTACTTTAAAGTCTCTATTGTTTGCACCTAAAATAAACCCTGCATTAAATATAAGCATATTATCACAAACAGAACCAATTTTTGTAAACAACTCATCCTCTTCACTAATATTTTTAAGTGCATTTTCTATAACTTGTTTTTTTATATTTTTTGGATTATTCTTAAAACTACTACTAAACATATCTTCACAATCATATCCAAGGGCTATTGCTGTTGCTGTTGCTGTTGTTGTTCCACTTGGAACAGATTCAGCTAAAATAATATAGTCACTTTTGCACTCATAATTTTGCCCAAACTCTACACCTTTTTTGAAAATACTCATTGCATCTATTTTTGCATCATTTTCAATATTCCCACTTGCTTTTAAATCAAAATCATGAATCTTAAAATATTCCAATTTTGGTGTAACTTCTAAACCCAAATTGAGTAACTCTATTGATTTAAATGGTTTTAACATATGTACCGCTCTTGTTATAAGTGCAGGAGTTGGAACACCTTTTGGAGTTGTAGCAATATTTTCAAGACTCCTAACCTCACCTGTACACAAAAATTCACTATCTAAAATTGGTGTTAGATGTATCATTCCTGGAATCCCAGCTTGTGTAATCCCCTCTATATTTGCAGTTCTTGTATTTGACATACTCAATAAAAAAGAGGCACTTTTACCTCTTAAACTCTCACCAAAATCAATATTTCCAATTATATTTTTTATCATTAAACTTTTCACTCTCTTTTAAATAATCTTTTCAGTTATATTCTTAATTACTGTTCTCGTAGTATACCATATCATTACAACCATACACCATTATTTATATAATATACTAGTGGATACAAAGTTACCATTAGTGTATATATTATAATAAAATAGATAGATAGTTTCAGGTAGTTTTGTTTATTAAAAAAGGAGTTCGCAATACCAAAAAATGTACCCAAAAATAGTGTCGTATACAAAAAGTAGCCAATATAATAATAGTCTTTTTGTAAAAAACAAAATGGGCAATGGTGTGTAGGAAGCTCATATATATATGTACCAAAAAATACTATTAAAGATACAATAGAAGTGATAAGAAATATACTACTTAAAACTGAGTAAACAAATCTAGCTTTAAAAAGATAAGCAAAAACTATAAATAAAAAGTTACCATAAAACATTACTAATAATATTTTAGAATCTACAGTAAATAGATTTGATATATATGATGCAGATGTAGAGCTATATAGTGTTCCACAACAACTAACCATTGCAGATGGATCAATAGCTGCAAACATAATTGTTTCTACAATAATCTCAATTAAAAATAAAAAGTAAGAGATTATAAAAAAGCCATACTTTAGACGCGTATACGGCAAATCTTCATTTTCATTATCTAGCTTATGAAGCATTAGCCAAAAACCAAATAGATATAAATTGATGATTTTAAAAACAAATAGATATATTCCATATTCTGTAGCATCAACTACACCTGCTGCACACATTGCACCTACTAAAACATTTGATATTTTATCTAATACAAATATAAAAAATAAAAATAGTGGCAGTTTTATAGCAAAAATATATTTTATTATTGTTGCAGTTAAAAAACTTTGTTTCTCTAATTTATACTGTTTTTGTGAAGTTGAATCTATATCCCAGCCTAGATATATCTTTATACTTAAAATAAAAGCAACAGTACCAAATACAAAAAAAATACCATTTAAAATAAATATAGTTAAAATTTCAGGAGTTAAAATCAAACTACAATTTCTCCATTTTTCATCTCAACAATCTTATCTACAAAATCTAAATTAAAAAATAATGGATCATGGGTTGCTACAATTATTGTTTTATTTGTATCTTTTAATTGTTTTAGTATCTCTATAAAGTGTAAAGATAGTTTTTCATCTAAATTTGCAGTTGGCTCATCTGCTATTATTATCTTTGGATTATTAATCATAGCTCTACTTATTGCTACTCTTTGTTGCTCTCCACCTGATAAGTTTTTTACTACTGTATCTTTTTTATGAAGAATATTAAACTTTTCCATCACTATATTTAATTGCTCGTGAATCTCATCTTCTGATGGATTTGATGGGACTAGTGGCAATAATATATTATCTTGAACACTTATATTTGGAATTAGATTATATTTTTGAAAAATGAAACCAATGTTTTCTCTTCTATATAAAGCTAAAAACTTATCAGGAAGTTTTGATATCCTTTTCTTATCAACAATCACCTCTCCGCTTGTTGGTTTAGTCATACCTGCTAGAAGTGAAAGAATTGTACTTTTCCCACTTCCGCTTGCCCCTTTTAAAACGATAAGCTCACCCTCTTTAAAAGATAAATTTATATTTTGTACTGCATTTATACTATCTTGATTGTTTATTTTATAGGTTTTTGTTATATTTATTAAATTAATCATTATTTATTACTTTATATTTTCATTATAAATGGTATTATATCAAGCTTATATTAAAAAACTTGTCAAACTTAGCTTTTTGATTATCTCTTAAAACTCATTTCCCTCCATAGCAAAATATCTTAAATCAGTCACAATATACTCTTCAATTCTATAAGTTATCTCAATAGGACGACA
>JAYEMI010000099.1:7065-20427 GCA_034718015.1 Campylobacterota bacterium
ATATTAAAAAACTTGTCAAACTTAGCTTTTTGATTATCTCTTAAAACTCATTTCCCTCCATAGCAAAATATCTTAAATCAGTCACAATATACTCTTCAATTCTATAAGTTATCTCAATAGGACGACAACAAACTTCACAATCATCAACAAGCTCAGTAAAACCATCAGCACCTGTATCTAAAAGTATAGAGACTCTTTGGTGGCAATATGGACAATCTATAAATTTCTCTTCCATTTTTTATCCTTTTAATCTTTTATTTGGATCTTGCTTATTCGCAAACTCCCAAAACTAATCCCATATTGGTTCACATTGCTAATAGTCGTCGTTTATAAATCCTAATACAGATATATTTTAAATGTTTATCCGTCAAATCCAAAATGAAAAAACTCTTTTGGTTCACGTGCTGTAAACTCATAACCAAATATTCTGGTTACTTTACTATGCAGCATAACTCTTTGTACTTGATTTGAAGATACTCCATATTGTAAATCACCAATGATAGGGATCCCTACAGATTGTAAGTGTACCCTTATTTGATGAGTTCTACCATTTTCTATTATGATTTTTACCTTTGATTTTTTACCCTCTATCATACTTGGATATACTTTTGTAAGTGCTGGTTTTCCTAGCTTATCATCTATTCTACTTTTTGCAGTTTTCCCTTTTATTGTTGCTATTGGTGAGTCAATTATCACCTCTTCAACTATCTTACCCTCAACTATTGCCACATACTCTTTGTATACATTATTATTTTTAAACTCTTTAATTGCTCTTCTTCTAAACTCTTCATTTTTTGCAAGCATCATAACACCACTTGTCTCTTTGTCAAGTCTATTTAAAAGTACTGCATTTGGATATCTTTGTTCAACCTCTTGTGAAGTTAAAAAAGCTGGTTTATCAACCACTAAGATATCATCATCCTCAAACATAACTCTAGCACTTGCAATCTCTTTGATTTTGAACACAGCCTTATCACTTAGCTGTCCTCTTGCTAAAACTAGTTTTTTACCATTTACAGTAACTACACCTTTATCTATTAAATTTTTTGCTTTAGCATTAGAGATCTCCTCTTGTATTGCTAATAATTTATATGCTTTTTCCATAATTTTTTATCTCCTTAATTATAGGTTCTACTGTTCCTATTTGCATTAAGGAACTCTGTTTTAGATTTTTTATATTATCTAAATATTGTTTTAATTCATCATTATCTATTAAATAATAATTCTCTACACACTCAAAAAGTGATTTTTGATTAAATATTGTTTTTCCACTTATTAGTATATTGTTAAAAAAAGCTGGTTCTATTGGGTTATGTCCACCTGCAGTGGGTATAAATCCACCACCTAATATAACCACATCACTAATAGCATATATATTTATAAGCTCACCCATCATATCAACTAATACAATATCACTTTCTAAATCATCTCGTTTTGAATATCTATGGTAACTTATATCTTTGTTTTTAGAGAAGTTTTCAATCAATTCAAAAACTTCATCAAATCTCTCAGGATGCCTTGGTACTATTATCAACTTTCCTTGGTTTTTATTCCAAGATTCTAATATTAATCTCTCTTCATCTTTATGTGTACTTCCAGCAGTTATAACAACTTGTGATTGTTTTTTTAGCTCTTTAGTTGTTTTTGGTAAACTTGCTAATTTAATATTTCCTATAACCTCTATGTTTTTACCACCCAAAGTCTCTAATCTTTGTTTATCAAGATCTGTTTGTGCAAATATTTTGTCTATATGATTAAATATATGTTTATAAAAAAACTTAAATTTTAGATAGTTTTTATAAGACTTATCATTTATCCTTGCATTTATCAAAATAGTTTTTGCACCTTTTTTTTGTGCTACTAAAAACATCATATACCAAAGC
This sequence comes from Campylobacterota bacterium, assembly GCA_034718015.1. GTDB lineage: Bacteria > Campylobacterota > Campylobacteria > Campylobacterales > Arcobacteraceae > JAIOSF01. Next base: position 8,949 of record JAYEMI010000099.1, read on the forward strand.
TCTGCCTCCATAACAATAAGTATCTTTTGTTTCGTTATCCAAAATGGCAAAAAAATCTCAAATGGTAGATATCTTACATTTTTAACCATTTTTTCACCTTGACTATAACCTGTATTTGTAATAACTGATAGATTTATATCTTCAACATCAAGTTTATCAAATATTGGTTTTAATGCTTGAGTTTCTCCCATTGAACATGAATGAAACCATATCTTATTTTTATTAAAAGGTGAGTTGTTTTTTAAGAAAAATTTAGCAGGAATTGCTTTTTTGTATTTTTGATTTTTTGATTTAAAAACAAGATACGGGATAGCTAAAATATATAAAACTACCCCAATAAGATAATAAATAATTTGAAACACTATTTATTTTCTACTTTTTTATGAATTGATTTTGTAAAACTATACTTCAGAATCGTCAGATTTATATATAATTCTTCCACAGTGCGGACAAGTCATAATCTCATCTGATAAAATAAATTCATTATAAAATCTATCATTTAACTTCATATTACAACCATAACAAGCTTTATTTTTAACAGGTGCAACAGTACTCTCTTTTGCCCATCTTTTAATTTTTTCATAAAATGCCAAAACTTTTGAATCAACTTTAGAAACCAAAACTGACTTATTTTCATATACCTTATTTCTTTGCTCTTCTAGTGATGCTATAGTTTTATCAATAACCTCTTTTAACTCTTTTACAGAATCTTCTTCTTCAACTAGCTCAGTTTTAACCGCTTCTAACTCTTCTGTTTTAGTAGTAGCAAGCTTATCAAGTCTTAATATCTCTTCATTTGCAAAAGAAACTTGCTCTTTAGCAATCTCCTCTTCAAGTTGAAGGGCTTTTACCTCTTTCTCATTTTTTGCTAGCTTATGCTTACCTTCAATCTCTTTTAATTTATCCGATAACTCTTTTAAATGGATATCATTTTTGATTCTTTTGTTTTTAATATCATCAATTGTAAAATAAAGATCATCTCTTTTTTTCTCAAGCTCATTTACAGTTTGTGTAAAAACTCTTAATTTCTCTTCTTCATTATTAATTTGTGGATCAAAGTTTACAATATCTTTATCGTATTGTGACAATTCTACTAGTTGTTCTAAATGTTTATTCAATTCATTTTCCTTTATTTATATTCAAATGGATTTTGTGAAGCTGTTATTATACCTTTTATTTCATTTAATTTCAAATATTTTTTTATTAAACTACTTAACAGTGTGGTAAAATGGTGTTCACTCTCATAATGCCCTATATCAATAAGACTTATATCTCTAGCTTTTGCTTCCATTGCTTCATGGTATTTTATATCACCAGTTAAAAAACAATCTGCTTTAATAGTTGATAATAGCGACATACCAGCACCTGTTGTTAAAGCTATAGATTTTATTCTTTTGTTTGTATCTACAATTTTTAGGTGTTTTATCTCAAGTTTTTGTTTTATTAAATTTTGCAACTCTATAAAGCTCATATCCACAGATGTAGTATATACAAAATCATCATTTTGTACAAAATTTAGTCCTAAAATTTCATTTCCTACATAACTATTTAGATGAGTTTTATCAATATTTGTATGCATAGATATAAGTGAAATATCTTTTTTTATAAGCTTTTTTAATATCTTTGTTGTATAGCTATCATTGTTTAATTTTTTAATAGGTGAAAATATAAGAGGATGATGAGTTATGATTAAACTATTTGGTTTAATGGTTTTAATCATCTCTAAATCTAAATCTAGTGAGATATAAACTCTTTTTATCTCATCATCAAAACTTCCAACTATTAAACCACTATTATCCCACTTCTCTTGTAACTCAAATGGTGAAATAGAGTCTAAATAATTATATATCTCTTTTATTTTCATTAAATTTAACTTCCAACTCTTTTTAGTCGCTCAGGCTCTTGCTCTTTATACATAGTTGCACAACCAAGTGATAATTCTCTTACTTTTAAAATATAGTTTTGTCTACTAGTAACACTTATAGCTTTTCTTGCATCAAGAGTATTAAAAGCATGAGAAGCTATCATACACTGATCATAAGCAGGAAGTGGAAGCTCTGCATCCAAACACCTTTTACACTCATCAAAAGCATCATCAAAATGTTTAAATAGCATATCTGTGTTAGCTACTTCAAAATTATATTTACTAAATTGTACTTCTGATTCAAAATGGATATCTTTATATGTTGTTTTCCCATATTCATTCTCATTCCAAATGATATCAAAAATTGTATCAACACCTTGTAAATACATAGCAAGTCTCTCAGTTCCGTATGTGATTTCAACTGCAACTGGATCACACGAGTGACCACCTACTTGTTGAAAATATGTAAACTGAGTAACCTCCATACCATCAAGCCAAACTTCCCATCCTAAACCCCAAGCACCAAGAGTTGGAGATTCCCAGTTGTCTTCAACAAACCTGATATCATGTTTAGATAGATCAAGACCTAAGAACTCTAAAGATTGCAAATAGAGATCTTGTATATTTTCTGGGCTTGGTTTAATTAGTGCTTGAAATTGATAATAAGAACCAAGGCGATTTGGATTTTCACCATATCTTCCATCTGTTGGTCGTCTACTTGGTGCTACATAAGCAACACTCCAAGGTTTACTATCAAGACTTCTTAATAATGTTGCTGGATGAAAAGTACCTGCACCTGATGGAATATCGTAAGGCTGAAGTATATTGCACCCTTGATTTGCCCAGAACTCTTGTAATTTTAAAAGTAATTGTGAAAATGTTATCATCTATTTTATTCCCAATGTTTTGTTGATTTTATTTTTATCAAAACCACATAGCCATTTTGTACCAATTAAGATTACAGGAACACCACGACAACCATGTTTTTGACAATCATTTAAAGCAGTTTTATTTTTTGTGACATCTACTACAGAAAATTTAATTTTTTTCTCTTTTAGATATTTTTTAGCAGTACCGCACCAGCTACATCCTGGTGCAGTGAAAACAATTACTTGTTTTATAGTATAACCTCAATCTCTTTTGAATCACTCTCTACAGTTTTAGACTTTACAATTCTATCTTCTTGTAGTTTTACAGCTAACTCTTTATCAGTAATAGCTAAAATTTGAGTAGCTAAATATGCAGCATTAACTGCACCTGCTTTTCCTAAAGCAACAGTAGCAACAGGCATACCTGAAGGCATTTGAACTGTACTAAGCATAGCATCCATACCGTCCATTGCTCCACCTTTCATAGGTACACCAATCACAGGTTTTGTTGTCCCTGCAGCTAATGCTCCAGCTAAGTGTGCAGCCATACCTGCAGCTGCTATAAATACTTTTGCACCTTTTGCTTCAGCTTCTTTAATATAGTTTTTTGTTCTCTGGGGAGATCTATGAGCTGAAGAGATAATAATCTCATACTTAACATTAAACTTCTCTAGTGTATCTGCACAGTTTTTCATAATCTCGTAGTCTGATTTACTTCCCATTATAATTGAAACGAATTCCATAATTTACCCTCTTGTTTTAATTTAGTTGCATAATTATAACAAATCAATACTTAACCCTAAAATTATTTTTTTAAGGATATTTTATATATCATAACAAACTAAGTAGTAATTTAGAGTATATATTAGGATAAATGATGGATTTTTTAAAACCAAAAGATAAAAATGAACTAACAAAAGTGGTATCAAATCTATATATTAAACAATTTCAAGAGCTTTATCATTTTATAGAAGAGATACTTGATAGTATACTTATAATGGGTCTTCCAAAATTTGTAGTTGAAAAAACAGCACTTTACAATGTAAGACACCATGAGTTTGCCACTTTGTTTGTTTTACTTTTTTCAAATGAAACATTCAAAAAAAAACTATACGAAAAACTGACCTCTACTAAAGTATCAAAAGAGTTATATAAGATACTTATTTGGGAAGAGAAAGATTATATCACTTCAAAAGCAATTAACACAATAAGTTTAAATGTAAAACCATACAACTTAGGAAACATGGGGCATAAGAGAGAAAAACTTGAAAATATTTTGTCTTTTATTACACGACTAGCTTATAAAGATTTTAGAAGCGATGTTGATAAATTATTTATAGAGAATGAACTAAGAGGGTTGTTAAAATACTGTTTTACTATCCCTAATGATTTTCATATACAAAAAATAGAATCTTTAGAAAGCTGTGATTACGAATATTCAAATGAACAAGGTGTCTTTACTTTTATATCTACTATTGAAGAGATGCTACAAAACAATCTTGTTGATTTTGGAAAAACAAATGAAAAACCACTGGTTAAAACTTTAAATCTATTAAAATCTTCAAGTTCGGTACTTGAGTTTTTTAATGATGATAAAAAATCAAATACTATTGTAACAGATATGCTTACTAGAAGTTTTTATTTTTACTATTTCTCACAAAAAAGATTCAGAGAAAACCCACTTGTTACACTAAAAGACTTAATAACTAAAGAGTTTGATACTCAATTGCCATTTTTTATAAGTAGAATATTTACTTCTCATCTAAAAAAAGTAAGATTTGATGAGTATTATACAAGTGAAAATGAACTTTTTGAGATAGTTAAATATATACTAAATCAGATGCCAAAAGATGGCTGGATAGATTTTTCTAATATTATTAGATATTGTAAATATAGAGATATTAGGTTTAATTTTGAATCTAATCACAAAACAGATGACTATTATATGAAGTGTGATATTTTACAAAATAATATAAACATTACAGATGAAGTTGATGCATCTTCACAGTATGATATCATATTTTTTGAGCCTGTATTAAAAGCAGTCTTTTTCTATCTTGGAGGTTTAGGTATCTTAGAATTAAAATATGACAAACCAACTTCACCATATACAATAAAAGCAAAAGACTTACCATATATATCTGTATGGGATCAACTAAAATATATAAAATTAACAAATCTTGGACTTTATACTTTAGGTCTAAAAGATAGTTATCAAATAAAAACTATCAATAATAAAACTCAACCCAAACTAAAATTTGATGAGTATAAACCAATAATAACTGTAGATATAAAAGATGCTATTATGCTAGCTAAAATAGAACCATACACTGATAAGTATGATGAAAATAGATATATACTTAGCTATTCTAAAATTTTTAAAGATTGTAAAACTACAAAATCATTGAGTCTAAAAATAGATGGCTTTTATAACAATATAGAGAAAAACCCACCTAAAGTATTTGATCAGTTTTTTGAAGAGATTAAAGAGAATACAAATATGTTAAAAAGGGATTTAAAACAAATAGTGATAAATCTAGAAAATAACACAAAACTATTAAATCTTTTTATGACAAATAAAAGACTTCAAGAGCTTACTATTAAAGCTCAAGGATATAGAGTAATCATCTCTAAAGATGATATCTCAAAGCTTACTAAAATAGTTAAAGACCATGGATTTTTTATTGAGTTCTAATAGTTGGAGTTAGATTCCATCTATTCTTAAAACTTTAGTTTTACCAACCATTAAATCTACTGTCATACCTATTCTTTTAAATACAGATTCTTGTCTATATTCTAAATTATGTTTTTTACATATATCTTTTACTATTGGTTGCATCTTTTGATAAAAGCTATGTGGCATATTTGGAAATAGATGATGTTCTATTTGATAGTTTAAAAAACCATGACCAAAATCTATTAAATCTGTACCTGTGTTATAATTTACACTCCCCATAATTTGCCGCAAGTAGTATTCCCCTTGAGTTTTGTGTGGAGTAGAAAACTGATAGATATCATCTGCAGAGTGGTTTGGAACAATCACTAAAAAAGAGTGGAGATTAGCAATAACTTCACCAAAAAATATCACTATAAATGCAGTTATAACAGCTTCCATTCCAATTGGTAAAAATAACAATGGTAATACTATAAACTGCAAAATACCATACGGCAAAACATAATCTTTCCACAATAAAAAACCATTTTTCTTAAATGGATTTATTTGATACTCTCTTGTTTCTGGAAGCTTTTGTTTTCTTCTATCTTTATTTTCTAATATTCTTAGAGTATTAGGTGCATAATATGCAAGCTTCCAAACAGCAGCAAATATATATATCACAGCATATTTAAAAAACATAGGCATTTTTTTTGCATGTAACCACTTTAAATTTTTTTCAACATTGTCAGGATCATCATCTTCCCCTAAATGATAATGGTGCATTATATTGTGTTCAAAAACCCAAGCATCAGGTTTAATCCAATCAAGCCAATCTATATATCTTCTTGCACCTTTTGCAAAACCATCTTTTGTATATCTGTATGGTATATTTGGAACTTTATCATAAGCTCCATGAAGTATAGGGTGTGCTACATTTGCCCATCTTCCAACATTTCCTGCACCAATTAATGTTGCAGCTACTAAACCAACTAAAAATAATACAATATTTGGCATATTCACTGTAGTCATAAGTAATATCAAGAAAAATCCACTAAATGTAGCTAATCTTCCCCATCTTTCAAGTTTTAGAAGATGATTAAAGTCCTCTTGTGTTGTTTCGCCTATTGTCTCTTTTATTGCATCTATATCTATTTGCAACTGCTCTTGATCTACATCTTTGTAGTGTGTGTATTTTTTATTCAATCTCTTCCCATGTCCCGTACATATTATCTAAATCATTTATTACATCTTGTTTTACATTATGATATCTTAAAAAAGATACAATATTTTGATAATGATCGCTATCAAAATTCATAGTTATATTATTTTCTTCACCATATATTCTTGCAACTGCTGGTTTGTATAAATTTCTAATCTTTAAACCACCAACATTTAGATTTGTTTTATAGTAAGCTATAATCTCTCTTTCATCTTTTAGTGTCCCTAAAAGCCCTGATGCTGTTATGATTTTTAAAGAGTTTATTTTTTCTAAATTTCTCACATCATATCTTTGCAAAGCCAAAGGCTTTCTATCTTCATCAACTTTTAGATCAACCTTAACAGTAAAGTTCTCTTTTTTCTCTAAACCAACTAGATTTAATGTGTACTCTTTAGCATCTATTGTAGTTGAAAATAAAAAAAGTGAAAAAACAAATAGGGTAGTTTTTTTAAGCATTTTATATCCTTTCATTAAAAAATTTGATTTTAACATTTTTATAGTAAAATATAGTTATGAATAAGCTATTATTAATTATATTATTAGTTATTCCCTCACTTTTTATCTAAATTGATGTGAATTACGAATTAAAAAACATTATAAGCTGCAAAATGGAGATACAATGATTAGTGATAAAAACTTTATAAATATTGCACATGAGATTGCAAGTGCTAGTAAATGTGTATCAAAACAAGTTGGTGCAGTCATAGTAAAAGATGGAAGAATTCTTAGCACTGGCTACAACGGAACACCACCTGGATATAAAAATTGTACAGATCATTGGGATGGAGAATACACAAAAGATCATCACAATTGGTCAAAAACATATGAAATACACGCTGAGATGAATGCTATAATATGGGCTGCAAGAAAAGGGATAAGTATAGAGGGTGGTACAATTTATGTTACACTTGAACCTTGTAGTGAATGTAGCAAAAATGTTATAGCAAGTGGAATAAAAAGAATTGTATATGCAAAATCGTATGAACATACAAATTCTGATATCGTATCAAAATTTATCAAAGATAATGATGTGATAATAGAACAGCTACTATAATTAGTGAAAAAACTCTCAAATAAAGTATTTTATGCCAAAGCTATAAAAGAGTACGGTGTATCTGCTCAAGGTGTACACTGGAACAGTAAGTATACACAATATAAAAGATTTGAAGTTTTGACAAAACTGATCAAAAAAGATATAAAAACATCTTTTATAGTTGATGTAGGTTCAGGCTTTGGTGAATACTACCACTATCTTATCAATAATCACAAAATACCAAATAAGTATATTGGAGTAGATTGTGAATCAAATATGGTAGAGATATCAAAAAAAAGATTCCCTAATCAAGAATTTTATAAACAAAATATTTTATATGATGATTTAATAAAAGCTGACTATTATATAAGTAGTGGGGCTTTAAATATATTAACATTAGAACAGTGCAGAATATTCATTCAAAGGTGTTATGAACACTCTTTAAAAGGTTTTATTTTCAACTATCTAAAAAGTGTAACATTTACTAGTATTCAACAATTTGAGATAATAGATATCTGCAAAGAACACTGTGATGATATAACTATAAAAGATGACTACTTAGATAATGACTTCACAATATTTATGAAAAAGTGATAAGTAGTACCAAAATAAAGCAAGAATCCTTTAACCTATACCTCTGGAAAAAATCGAGTTGCTTGTAGATGATTTTATTATACCTTCTCTATCTTGGTTTATAATGTCCCTTTTCTAGGTATATAAAAAATCTAAATTATTCTAAAAATATTTGTTAGATTTGACTGTAAACTTAGGTTAGTTGGGACTAAATTCACAGTCTGTTTGATTTGTTATAGGTTGGCTAACCCACGACTATGATTTTCTGCATAAACATCCAATAAATTTCTTATCATTTTTTGATATTGAGTATGATGTTTTTTAGCTTCTGCTTTAAAAAAGTCAATACTTTCTTTTGTCAAAGAAATTGTAACTTTTACATTTTCTTTAAAGATTAAATCTTTTGGTGATGGTAAAAAATCTTCTATGATTTTTATATCTCCAATTGGTTCATCTGTATATTTAATTATTTTCTTCATAAATCTTTTTTCCTTTTCTCCAATATCCTGCACCAAAGATTCTAATTTTATTATTTCTGTAAACAAATCTTACAGTTATAATTTCTTTATCAACTTGACCAAAAGAAAAATATCTTTTTTCATCTTGGCTGTGTTCTAAATCTTCTGCAATAATTCTATTCTCATCTAAAAAAAGCACTTTGTGCTTTTTCAAAAGAAAGATGATGTTTTTCTTGGTTTGATATATTTTTGTTATCATCCCATTCAAAGTTCGCTTTTTTCATAGAGATAGTTTATCATAAGTTTTATAAAATAGCAATACTTTTATATGTAGAATTTAATTTTAATATTGACCTATAACGGTTGAAGTGAACTACAAGTAACCCTTAGTAAAAGTTAAAATATTATTAAAAATAACTTTTTTACTTTAAAATTTGAACTATTTTTAAGCCGATGGGTTACTTGTTTCCCCTCATATAAATACCATACTTATCTAAAGTTATCTAATGTTACCCAATGATGCCTATATATGGGGCTTGTGTAAGATAATATTTAGAAAATGTTATCTATACTTATCTACCATATTCTATAGTTATCTAATATTGGGTGGACTAAACAAGGACTATAAAGTGAGATTACGGACATTGAATAAGAGAATACCAACTAAGGTAAATGGTGTATTTTATAAAGAAATTATTGATGATAAAAATAAAGTTGTTGATAAAGTTTTTTTAATACGATATAGAGATAAAAATAAAGATAAGCTTGTGACTATTGGAAAATATTCACAAGGTATCAGGATAAATTATTGTAAGAAAAAAAGGGATGATATTTTAAATCATATTAGACTTGGTGAAGTACCAACTACAATTAAGGCTAAAAGAGTTGATAAAGATGTTATCACTTTTGATATGATTGCAAATACTTATTTTGAATATGCAAAACTTCATAATAGAACATATCGAAATACTTTATTAAGATTTAATATGCACATAAAACCAATTTTAGGTCATATGGATATGTATGCAGTTAAACTTAATGATATAGAACAGATACAAAAGGATAAAATCAAAAACTTATCTCCAAGGAGTGTAAATAGTCTGATACAGATTATTAATACTATTTACAACTTTGCTATTTCTAGAGATATTTTTGAAAAAGTTAATCCTGTTACAAAAGTTAAAGCACTAAAAATGGATAATAATCGTGAAAAGTTTTTATCTCTTGAAGAGATCAAAAAACTTGAAGATGAGATAAAAGATGATAGGCAATTAACTTTATTTGTAAAGATGGCATTGTGTACAGGTGGTAGGATTAGTAGTGTTTTGAATATACGAAAAAAAGATATAAATCTTACAACACAAGTTGTAAATCTAAAAGATTTTAAAATGGGTACAACTTATAAAGCATTTATCCCAGATAGTTTGGTGGCTACTTTAGAAGAACGTCTAGAAGAGATTGATAGTGATGATGAAGTGATAAATACTAAAGGTTGTAAATCACTTATGAGTAATGTTTCAAAATCAATGCGACCAATTTTAAATAGGCTATTTAATCAAGGTTTAGATAAAGATGATAGAAAAAATAGAACAGTTGTACACACCTTACGACATACCTTTGCATCTCACTTAGCTATAAATGGAACACCAATTTTTACTATTCAAAAGCTTCTAAATCATAAAGATATTGCTATGACTATGAGATATGCAAAATTAGCACCTGATAGTGGTAGAGATTTTGTAAATGGACTTTATAAATAGTTTGGGTAAAATGTTGAAAATAAATTATTCCCCTGGATTCATCACTACAAATAAATGTAGGATAGGAGTTGCCCAGGTACTGTGGAAGAATTATACAACAAAATGATAAAAAATACAAGGGGTAAAAATTGAATCAAAAATTATATGAACAATTAGAGCTGTCGATTTCTAAAGATAGATTGGAAGAGTATGGCAAAATTTTGAATACAAATAAAACAAAAACTATTTTCACTTATTATATTTTGAATAGTGAAATTTCAAAGAGTTTATATATCCCTTTACAAAATCTTGAAGTATGTTTGAGAAATAATATACATAATGCACTTACACAACATTTTAAAACTAATAAGTGGTATGAGATTGAAGGTTTTTTAGAAACTAATGAGCTTAAAAGAATAGAAGAAGCAAAAGTTAAACTTAATAGACTGAAAAAAGATATTATTCCAAGTAGGATAATATCTGAGCTTAACTTTGGGTTTTGGACTTCATTATTTAATAAACACTATGAGCAAAAAATTTGGGCAAAACATGGTAAAACCATTTTTCCAAATATTCCTAAAAAATATAAAAATAGAAGACATTTATCAACTACATTAAATTCAGTTAGATATTTTAGAAATAGGATTTTTCATTTTGAACCTATTTTTAAAAGTTCAAATTTACAAAATGTTTATTTGGATATTTTAATCATGATTAAGTGGCTAAACATAGCACTTTATGATGTAACTATTGAGTTTGATGAATTTAATGATATTTGTAAAAATGAAACTAAGAATACAATCAAAAAGTTAAATAAAATTAATCAAAATTATCATTAGTCTTGAGGTCAAAAATTTTGACCTCAAAATTGGAAGTCGTAATTTACAACATTTAAAAACTAACAGCTTTTAAGCTGATAGTTTTTCTCTAGTTTTACCCCTCAAAGTAGTACACCCATACTTACCTTTAATCTCATCTAAACTTTTTTCTTTATGGCTTCGCCCTTTCATCTCTCCATAGTACCACATCTTTTTCTTACTAGCCCATTTAAAACCAATATCTTTTAAT
>JAYEMI010000100.1:0-20372 GCA_034718015.1 Campylobacterota bacterium
TAAGTAGGTTGTATCAGTATTGATAAAATCTTTATAAAGTTGTAAAAGAGTTGTATTTTGATATTCAAGAGCCTCAACAAACCAAGGTTTTATGGGGTTTTCTTGTAAAGTGGTACGCCTGGCAGGATTCGAACCCGCAACCACCGGGGCCGAAACCCAGTGCTATATCCAGTTAAGCCACAGACGCGTTTGTTAGTGCAAAAAAGACGAAGAATTTCTTCATCTTTTATGTCGGCTTTTTTAATAAAAGATTACAGTCTAGACTCGTATCTTCTTAACATATAAAGTTTTTTAAGCATTTTCTTTCTAGCGTTGATTTTTTGTTTCTTTTTCTTTTCAGGATTAGATTCAAAATATCTTCTTGCTCTTGTTTCTGTAACGATCAGAGATCTATCACATTGTTTTTTAAATCTTCTGTACGCTTCTTCAAACGACTCCGACTCTTTTACTCTTATACCAGGCATATATACATCACCCACTTTCTTTTATAGATTATCATATCTTTTTGTATGATTTAAATTGGAAAGCGAATTGTATATAAATAAGTCTTAATAAGACTTTAAGTATAATCCTTTTAATTTACAAAAAAATACTAAATGGATATAAAATATGAATTTAACACACTTAGATGAAAATAATAGACCAAAAATGGTTGATGTATCAGTAAAAGAAAATACAACAAGGGTTGCAGTTGCAAGTGGTATCATATCTATGTCACAAGATGCCTTTGACAATGTAGTATCAAATAATAATAAAAAAGGTCCAGTAGTTCAAACTGCAGTAATTGCAGCTATAATGGGTACTAAAAAAACACCTGAACTTATCCCTATGTGTCATCCCCTACTTTTAAGTGGAATTAACTGTGATGTTGAACAACTAGATGAATTACCTGGATTTAAATTAACAGTTACTACTAAACTAAAAGGGCGAACAGGTGTTGAGATGGAAGCACTAACTGGAGTATCTATTGGACTTCTTACTATTTATGATATGGTAAAAGCTATAGATAAAGCAATGATAATAAGTGATGTTCAACTTGAACATAAAAGTGGTGGGAAAACAGGAGATTTTCAAAGATGATAGATTTAAGTAAACATAAATTAGAATTAGATTACCCATGCAACTGGGAATACAAAGTTGTTACAAAATGTGAAGATGATATAAACTGTATTATAAAAGAGGTAATTAATGATAGACAACATGGTATTAAACCATCAAAAGTAAGCAGTAAAGGAAAATTCCAAAGTCATACTTTAGAACTAGTTGTTCACAATGAAGAAGATAGACAAGAGATACACAAACTTCTTAACGCTCATAGCAATATTAAAATGGTAGTTTAAATAGTGACAAGTATTTTATATGAGAATAAATTAGTAAAAGTTGAAATTGAACCTTTTGAGATACCATGGATTAAGATATTTACTCAAAAACCTATTAAAGAATTTAGTCAATGTAATAATGAAACTAAATTAGAAATTTTAAGAGTACTTGATATAGTTGAAAAAGAGATGTTAGAATACTTTAAACCAGATAAAATCAATATTGCATCATTTGGAAACTATGTTCCTCATGTTCATTTTCATATTCAAGCTAGGTTTAAAAATGACAGTTATTTTCCTGAGCCTACATGGGGAACTAAACAAAGAGAGGCTTCATTGAACTTAAATGACTTAGATAAGTTTTACGCAAATATCACCTCAAAGTTAAATTAGGATAAAATCGCAAAATGAATAGAAGAAATTTTTTATTATTAACTGCATTAAGTCCAATGATGGCAAAAGACTTTATAACAATAAACAATGATATTTACTTAAATAATAAAGATATGAAAACATTGATTTCATTAAATAGTAGATTAAAAAAGTTAAAACGATTTGTTGGGTTTGGGAACTTCAACACAATATCACTAGATAGTGCATTTTATTATGCTAGGAATTATTCTGCCATTGGAGTATTTACAAAATCTGAAAAATACCTTATTGAGAAGCTGTTCTATTCTAACCCTAAAGAGTTTGGATTTTATGGTAATAAAACAGTAGAGAAACTAACAAAAAAAATATCTTCCAAAGATATTTCCAAAATACCTTATTCTGGGCATTATATATTCAAAGGAAAAGCTTTGAATGATTATAAAAGGATACTAAAAGATGTAAGTGATGGACTTATTCTAACCTCAGGAGTTAGAAATGTTGTAAAACAACTAAGCTTATATGTAAACAAATTGGTATACTTAAATGGAAACATATCTTTTACTTCAAGCATAATTGCTCCACCTGCTTATACTTATCATGCTGTAAGTGATTTTGATATTGGGAAAAAAGGATGGGGGAGAAACAACTTCACTTCTCATTTTGCAAGAACAGATGAGTTTAAAAAAATAAGAAAACTTGATTATGTAGGTATAAGATATACTCTTAACAATAGAGATGGGGTTAGATTTGAACCTTGGCATGTGAAAGTAATATAGATGATAAAATATTTAAAACCATTTTTAATAATTATATCTGTATTTTTTATATTTACATCTTGTAGTGAGAAGTCTTTTTTTGATTTTAATTATTTTAAAGAAGATGTCAAACCTAAAGTATCTATCAAACATACAGATATAAATGATACAAAGCAAACTACTAATAATATAAAAATAGATGAAAAGAATATCACCACATCAACTATTGAATCTATAGAATCTATAGAATCACAAGATATAGTTGCTTCTGAAATAAATACAGAAATTAAAGAAAAAGAAAAGGTATCTTACACAAAGCAAGTTATAAAAAGAGTTAGTTCTATTGCAACAAAAGAGTCTATAAATAAATTTGATTTTGATATTATCAAAAAAGGGTTTAAAGATAATAACACTTTATTAATAGTTGGTGGTATTCAAGGTGATGAACCTGGTGGCTTTATGGCTGCATCTTTAATCGCAACACACTACAATATAACAAAAGGCTCTGTTTGGGTGATACCAAATCTAAACTTTTATAGTATTATAAAAAGAAGCCGTGGACCATATGGAGATATGAATAGAAAATTTGCAGACCTAAAGGAAAGTGATCCTGAATATGAAACAGTGCAAAGAATAAAAAGCTACATAGATAGTGATGATGTGCAACTTATAGTAAATTTACACGATGGAAGTGGATTTTATAGACCAACTTATGAAGATAAAGATCACTCACCATACAAATGGGGACAGTGTTCAATAATAGATCAAGAGAAAATAAAATCAAAAAAATATTCAAACCTTTTAGAGATATCTGATCAAATTACACAACATGTAAATAAAAATGTGATAAAAGATGAACATATCTATTACACTTACAACACAAAAACTGCCCAAGGCGATAAAGAGATGGAGAAAACTCTTACTTTTTATGCTATTAAAAATGGTAAAGCAGCATTTGGAAATGAAGCTAGTAAAAGTTTACCAACACATGAAAGGATATATTATCATCTTTTAGCACTAGAAAAATATATGCAAGTTATGGGGATAGAGTATGAGAGAAAATTTAATCTAAATGAACAAGTAATTAAAAATATTATTGACAATGATATCGAAATATCTTTGTATGATGAGAAAATAAAACTACCTTTAGCACAAATCAGAAATATAATAAAATATTTTCCTGTAACAAAAGATGGAAAGATTGACTTTATCCCAAGTAATCCATTAATGAGTATTGTAAAAGAGAGAAATGAATACACAATTTATTATGGAAATAGAAGACTATCAAAACTACAAGCAGACTTTATGGAGCATAGCGATGAGATACAGGTGTTAAATATCTTAACAGATGGTAAAAAAGATATTACTACTTTTGGAAGTACAATAAAAGTAAAAGATGATTTTATTGTCAAACCTATAGAAAACTATAGAATAAATGTAATTGGTTACACAAATAAATCAAAAATAGAAACCAATAAAAAAATAACTTTAAAAGATATGATGAAAAGATTCTCAATAGATAAGAAAGGGTTAACATATAGAGTAGAATACTACACAAATAAAAAATTTGCAGGTATGATACTAGTTGAATTTATGGATAAAAAATGATACAAAATAAAATAAAAGAAAACTTACTAGATATAATAAAAACAAGACCACTAATAATTGATGGAGCAATGGGTACACAGCTTCAAACACACAACGTTCCAGCTAATGCTTGGATTGATGATAAGGGGATTAATCAAGAGGGTTGTAACGAACTTCTAAATGATACTGCACCAGATATTTTAACTAAAATACACAACGCTTATGCTCTTGCTGATGCTGATATGATAAAAACAAATACTTTTGGTACTATCCCTTGGGTATTAGATGAATATGATATGGGACAAAGAGCCTATGAGTTATCAAAAAAAGGTGCCCAACTTGTAAAAGAGATTTGTACTAAATACTCCACCAAAGAGAAACCTAGATTTGTATTAGGTTCTATAGGACCAGGTACAAAACTACCAAGTCTTGGTCATATTGATTATGATACAATGTATGAGGGATACAAAATAACAGCTCAAGGTTTACTTGATGGAGGAGTTGATATATTTTTACTAGAAACATGTCAAGACCCACTTCAAATAAAAGCTGCTCTTCATGCGTTAAATGACACTGCAGCACATATTCCCATTATGGTATCTGTTACAATTGAGTTAAGTGGTACAATGCTAATAGGAACTGATGCTCAAACTATAACTACTATTTTAGAACCATTTGATATTTTATCTTTAGGGTTTAATTGTGGAACAGGACCAGAACAAGTAAAAAAGCATTTAAAAATATTAAGTGAAGTATCAGACAAACCTTTATCTATTCATGCAAATGCAGGACTTCCTCAAAACAAAGGTGGATATACTTTTTATCCAATGGGACCAGATGAATTCGCTTCAATACAAAAAACATTTTTAGAGCTTGATGGAGTAAGTTTTCTTGGTGGTTGCTGTGGGACAACTCCACAACACATAAAAGCTTTAAGCGACAAAGTAAAAGATATAAAACCAAAAAGCTCAACAGGAACACATCCTACAAGTTTAGCTAGTCTATTTCAAACAGTAGAGTTAAAACAAAATCCATCTCCTCTTTTAATAGGTGAGAGAAGTAATGCAACTGGAAGTAAAGCATTTAGAGAGTTACTTAAAGCTGAAGACTTCGAAGGGACACTTACAGTTGGACAACAACAAGTACGAGCTGGAGCACATATTATTGATGTTAGTGTAGGGTTTGCAGGACGAGATGAAACAAAAGATATGAACGAAGTAGTATCTTTATATGCTCAAAAGATACCTTTACCTTTAATGCCAGATTCTACACAAATACCAGCACTTGAGCAAGCTTTAAAACTAATAGGTGGTAAGCCTATACTTAACTCTGTAAATCTAGAAGATGGGATAGAAAGATTTGATGAGATATGTAGCTTGGCTAAAAAATACGGTACTAGTTTAGTTTGTTTAGTTATTGATGAAGTAGCTATGGCTAAAACTACCTCTAAAAAAGTAGAAATAGCAGAACGCATCTATCAAAGAGCAGTAAATACTCATGGTTTAAATCCTAAAGATTTAGTTTTTGATATGCTAGTATTTACTGTTGGAAGTGGAGATGATGAGTATAGAACTGCTGCTGTTGAAACTATTGAAGCAATACGAGAGTTTCAAAAAATGCATCCTGAGGTTGGAACAACACTTGGACTATCAAATATCTCTTTTGGACTAAATACGCATGCAAGAGTTTATTTAAACAGTGTATTTTTACATCATTGTATTGAAGCTGGTTTAACTTCAGCAATTGTAAATGTAAAACATCTTATCCCAATAAACAAAATGTCAAAAGATGATTTAAAAGCTTGTGAAGATCTATTGTTTAATAATCAAAAAGATGGTGACCCACTTTTTGCTTTTATTGAGCATTTTTCAGATATTGGTGCAGTTGAACAACAAACTGATGATGAGTTTAATAAACTAAACGATAAAGAGAAAGTAATACAACTTTTAAAAGATGGAGATAAAGAGAGATTAATCCCACTTGCAATGAATATAAAAGATACTATAGCTCCTGAAATCATTGTAAATGAGTGGCTAATAGATGGTATGAAAGAGATTGGTGAACTTTTTGGATCTGGAGTTATGCAACTTCCTTTTGTATTGCAAAGTGCAGAGACTATGAAAGCTTGTGTTGATACACTAAACCCTTTCTTGCCAAAAATAGAAAAAGAGTCTGATACCGTTTTAGTACTTGGGACTGTTAAAGGTGATGTTCACGATGTTGGGAAAAACCTTGTAGATATTATATTAAGCAACAATGGTTTTAAAGTTATAAATATTGGTATAAAAGTAAGTATAGAAGACTTTATAACTGCAGCAAAAGAACATAATGCAAGTGCTATTGGGATGAGTGGATTGCTTGTAAAGTCAACAAATGAGATGAGAGCAAATCTTGAAGAGTTACAAAAACAAAATATAAATATTCCAATTTTAATAGGTGGTGCAGCACTTACAAAAGCTTTTGTTGATGATTTTTGTAGACCTATTTATGAAGGTGCTATATATTATGCAAGAGATGCGTTTGATGGTGTATTAGCAATGCAGAGAGTTGAAAAAGGTGGAGTTTTAGATACTAATATGCCTGCAGATTTAATAGTAATTGATGATGATATTAAAAAAACTGAAAAAGTAGAGTTTAGTAGTAGCATTCACTCTCCAACACTTTTGGAAAATAATCATAATTATTCTGCACCATTTTATGGTAGAGTAGATATGAGTAATAGCTTTAGCACAGAGTTACCTTTTTCATGGATAAATCATAGAGTTTTGTTTAGACAAAGATGGGGATACAAAAAAGGGACACAAGATAAAGACAAATTTTTAAAACATGAAAAAGATGTAGTAGAGAAAATTTATCACGACTTAAAAGATGAATTTTTAGAAAATAATGTATTTTCACCTATTACACTTTATGGATATTTTTACTGTAAATCAAATGATACAGTATTAGAGGTTTATGATAATGATAAAAAAAATATAATAGCATCATTTGATTTTCCAAGACAAGGAAAGGCACCTCATAGATGTTTAGCTGATTATTTCAAGAGTGATGAGTTTGATACAGTTGCTTTTAGTTTTGTAAGTTCTGGACTTAATATTACAGATTATGAGAAAGCTATATATGATAAAGGTGAATTTACAAAATACTATCAAGTTCATGGATTAGGTGTTGAGTTAGCTGAAGCATTAGCTGAAGTTGTACATAAGCAAGTAAGGCTTGATCTTAACATAACAAATGATGAAAAACCAACTTTAAGTGATGTTAAAATGAAAAATTATCAAGGATGCAGATACTCACCTGGTTATGCTGCGTGTCCTGACCTATCAATGAATAGAGAGATTTTTAATCTTCTAAACCCTGAAGAGTTTGGAATCGAACTTAGTGAAACATTTCAGATCCATCCAGAACAAAGTACAGTAGCTATAATAGTACCAAACAAAGAAGCTATATATTTTAATATTTAAAATATGATATTAATACATACAGCGCTTCTTTGTGAAGCGCAAACATTTATAGAGCACTATAAACTAAAAAAAACAAACTCAAATCCTAAAATATATCTAAATAATATTTTGATAGTTGTTATCTCTGGAGTTGGAAAAGAGAATACTAATAATGCTTTAAAGTATATTTTTAATAACTACAAAATATCAAAAGCTTTTAATATAGGAATAGCAGGTTCAAGTAATAAAAATGATAAAATAGGTCAACTATTTTGTACAAATCATAAACTAACAGATACAAAACATAAAGATCTAATCTCAGGTGATACTGTTACAACTATTAAAGAATCAGAAAATATCAAAACTAATTGTTTATATGATATGGAGGGTGATTATTTTTTAGAGTATGTTTTAAATAAATTATCTTTAGATAATATTTGTATATTTAAAATAGTTTCTGATTATTTAGAAAATAAAATATTATCAAAAGATTATATCAAATCACTTATATCAAATCATAAACTAATTATTTGTAAATATATAACTTAAACTATTTAGTCAATAGTTTTATCTCGTTTTTTACTCTCTACTGTTCCAAAAAAAGTAAAATAGTATTTCTCATCATTTATTGCTTTGAACTCATACTCAATGTTAGGAGTTAGTTTTGCAATCTCATAAAAACCTATACCACCACCCTTTTCATGTGTATTTTCTCCTGATTTTCTAAGCTCTCTATATCGCTTTTTAATTCCTGCTGTATCAAGAGATTTTATCTCAAGTAGTTTTGGTTCAATTCTTTTTTTATCTTCAACACTTACAATATTTTTACTTGATACTTTATACCCATTACTATCTGTTTCTATAACTTTTATATGTCCTGCTGGTCTTATATCTCTACAACCCATATCGTGTGATTTTGAGTAGTTCATCATATTTTGTGTTAATTCTATTGTTAAAGTTGATACTTTTCCAAGAAGTCCTATATTGTGTATATTTTGCTCTAAGATATCCATACTATGACTAATAATACCTTGAGTTAATACTCCATCATATTCTAAGATAATATTATCCATTTTTGCAGCTTCTCCAATTTGGAATGCAATTAAGGTCATATCATCATTTCTATCATTATTTTCAATCTCAGATTCATAACTATCCATTTTTTCTATAAAAACTTTTTTTTGTTCTGACATTGGAGAGTTATGAGACTCCTTTATTATTTGAGTAAATCTTTTTTTACCAAATGGAAAATCTTTAGAGCCGCCATTTTGATCTAAATATCCATCAGTTGTACAATAAAATTTCATTTCTGGTTTAACTTCAAGTATATTATCTTTGTATTTGTAGTTTGCATCACATTTTTTATATCCTACAGAGTATCTATCACCTTTTATTATATTTAAACTTCCATCTGTATCTATATAAAATAGTGGTGTTTCAGCACCTGCAAATTTTAGAATCTGTGTCTCTCTATTGTAGTATATAACTCCACCATCAAACCCAGCATTTGATAAACTATCTGGATTATCTTGTTTTAAAAGTTTTTTCATCTGTTTGTTAAAATATGCTAAAATCCAAGCTGGACTTATATTGATATCGTGATACTTATCATGTTCTATTTTTGCTATTATTTGTCTCTCAATTGCTTTTACAAGCATAGTTACAAATGCTCCTGGTACTCCATGACCTGTACAATCAATAAACATAAGTAACAATTCATTTTTATCTCTTAGCTCTTCAAAAAGATATATGTCTCCACCAACGATATCTTTTGGCATCCAGTGTACAAAACTATCTTTAAAATGTTTTCTAAAAATATGATTATCAGGTATTAAAGCACCTTGAATAAGAGAAGCATACTCAATAGAGTCTCTTGTATGTTTATGTATTGATATAAGTTCTTTTTCTGTTTCTTTTTGTTTTGTTATATCAACTGTCATACCTATATAACACTCTTCATCTTTATAAAGAATAGGTGCAACAGATAAAAGTCCTATAAATTCTTTCCCATTATGTGTTGTTATTTTTTCCTCTAAAGAATCTACTCTTCCATTTTCTTTTATCTGGTCAATTATTCTTTGTGGTCCATTATCTAAAGTATATATAGTGTCAAGTTGTGCTTCTATAAACTCATCTTGAGATGCTTCATACAAATCTTGAGCAAATTTATTAGCATATACTACAACTCTTCTTGCTTGAGATGTTATTAAAACAGGTATAGTAATATTTGACAAAATTTGCTCTATACTCTTTTTTTCTAGCTCTATTTGCTCAGTTCTTTGCTCTATTTTCATCTCTAAAGAGGTGTTTAATATCTCGACCTCTTTTTGTAAAGCGATATCACGCCTTATAGATGTATATCCTATATGTTTTCCATTATGATCATAATTTGGTGTGATTGTTGAGTGTACCCAGTATGAACTACCATCTTTGTGTAAGTTCAGAACTTCACCATCCCAAGTTTCACCTTGTGGTATGATACTCCAAATATATCCAAAAAGTTCAGATGGCATATCTGGATGTCTTACTATGTTATGAGGTTTACCTACTAACTCCTCTTTTGAGTATCCACTTATCTTACAAAATGCTTTACTAACATAAATTATAATACCTTTTAGATCTGTTTTTGATACTATTACATTGTTTTCAATAGTATTTAAAAGGTATTCAGCTTCATTCTTTTTTATCTCTTTTATCTCTTGACTTCTTGTAATTCTTTTTAGATAAAATAAAAACTTATCCATATTAAGAGGTTTATGTAAATACCCATCTATTCCTAACTCTATACTATCAAGTAGATATTGTGTTTCATTTTGTGCTGTTAATAATATGATTGGTACAAATTGGTCTATTTGTCTAATATGTTTAACTAATCCAAGTCCATCTAAATGTGGCATATTTATATCTGAAAGTATTAGTTCATATTTGTTTTCCTGATTATCTATAAACATATCTAATGCAATTTTTCCATCTTCTGCTACATCTATATGGTCAAAAAACTCCTCTAATATCATCAAAGTGCTTTCTCTTGCATCTTGGTCATCTTCCACATATAAAAGATTCATACTTTTAGTATATTTAATAATATCATCTATATTTAACATTTTTTATCCTGATCACTATATTTGGTTTAGCTTTCAAATGGAATAGTAAAAATAAACTCTATACCATATCCAAAGTTATTATTTACACTTATTTTTCCATCTAATTTTTCCAGTTCTGATATAATAGAAGCTAATCCTACACCACGACCTGATATAGTAGTAACTTGTTTTGATGTTGAAAATGAGTCTTTACAAATAATTAAAACAATCTCATCTTCACTTAAACTATCTACTTGTTCTTTTGTATAAATACCTTTTTCTACTGCTAAATCTTTTATTTTATCTATATCTACACCATTTCCATCATCTTTTATTTTAAATACAAGTTGTTTATCCTCTTTTATAACATCACAACTTATTGTGCCATATTCTGATTTCTCTTTCTCATATCTTTCGTCAAGAATTTCTATCCCATGATCTACACTATTTCTAAAAAGATGAACTAAAGAATTAAGAAAAGGACTATATTCAACAGGTACATATACATCATCAAGATTTAAAATAAGAGGGTTTATATATTTATCCAATCTTTTTGCTAGTTGCTCAACTAATTTTTCATAAGGTTTAAAATATATCTCTATATTTTTATATGTAAGTTTCTCTGTAGCTTTTTTAATATCCTCAATATCTTTATAAACAGATTGGTCAAGTGTGTTTTTTTCTAAACTAAGTATATTTTTAAGTTTATTTTCAATCTCTAAAATTCTATTTTTATCTATTGATATTAAAGATGATTTTTCAAATATTTTATCTCCTAATATCTTTATAAGTACATCTATATCTTGTTGAAGCCATGAATTCATAGTATCTGTTGTTGTATTTGATATCACCTCATCTAACTTCTCTTTTTTAAGACTGTTGTCTATTAAAGATTCGAACTGATGTAACTCTTTTACTATATTTAGCATCTCTTTTTGAGCAAAAAGTCCCTTATATGTATGTATCTCTTTTCTTAAATCAGACAATTTATCTAAATTCTTATAGGTATCTATTCTTTTTGTAAAATCTTCATAATCACTCTTTACATCCAAAAACTGCTCTATAGAAGTCACTGTTTCAACTACCATTTTTAAAACTTGTTGTTCATCTTTTATTTTTTGTGCTAACTCTTTTTTTGAAGTTATATCTGTTAAAATCAACATAAAGTCGGTTGAGCTTAAAATTTTATATTCTAGTTCTATATGCTTATTATTTATAAAAAACTCTTTTTGCAATAAAGATATAAGTATCTCTTGTCGCATAGGATCATCTTGTAAAATAGATTGAAGTGTAGCTTTTAAAAAAGAGGAATCATTTTTATCATCTGGATATAAAAGTTCAGATATATCTTTATAAGAAACATCTATACAAAAAATATCATCTACTGCTTTAGAGTATTCTTCCCCCACAACCATCTCTGAGTTAAAATACAAAAAGCCCTGATTGGCATTGTTTAAAAGATTGTTTACTTTAGTGTTTGTATCTTCTAGCTTTTCTGTTAGTTTTAAAACTTCATGTTGTTGAGAATCACTTTGCTTAAGAATTCTATCTGTTCTTGATGATATTTTTAAAAAAGAGCTTATAAGCTTAGGTAGCTTCTCTTTTATACTTTCTATATCATCATTTTCTAGATACTCATTAAACTGATCTGCTAATATTTGATTTTTATCTTTTCTCAACATCTATCCTTTACGCTATTAATATATAATTATAGCAAATAATTCTTGCATAATCATTGTATTTTTAATTTTTGTAAACTCTTATAGTACTATATTGTGATTTGTTACAACAATACCATCTCTATCTGCATATATAAATTCACCAACTTTAAAATCAACTCCACCAAAGTTTATTGTTTTATCTTTTATTGCATCTTGTTTTTTCTGACTTTTATAAGGATATGTTCCAATTGCCCAAAGCCCAACTGGTATTTGTGTAGTTTGATGAGTATCTCTTACATAGCCATTTATTACAATACCAGCCCAACCATTATGGTATGCATATCCCATTAATGTTTCACCTACTACTGCACAATACTCACCCTCTACATCTACTACACATACTTTTCCATCACCTTTATTATCTCTTAGAAGTTCTACTAAAGATTTATTATCCTCAAAAAGCTTTATTGTTGTTATCTCTCCATGGCACATAGAAACTCCACCAAATGATTTTAAAATAGGTGCGACAACTTGCACATCATTTGGATATTTATCACATATATCTGCTGTGTATGATTTCATTCTTATTCCTGATTTTATCTTATTTTGTAGAATTGTAACTAATTCTAACTTTTAAATTCACAAAGATATTTAATATTTTAAATAATATTTAGCTATCATAAAACTACTAAATTACAAAATCAAAACAAAAGGTTTTTAAATGTTAACTATTAAAGAGTTATCTTTATTGTTAAAAGAGATAACTATTTTATATGTAGAGGATGATATAGAGTCTCAAAAAGAGATATCCGATATTTTACAAAAGTTTTCTGACAATGTACTTGTAGCTTCAAATGGTATAGAAGCATTTGATATTTTCAATAATAATGAAGTACAATTGATTATAACAGATATTGAAATGCCAAAAATGGATGGGATAAAACTTGTAACTAAAATTAGAGAAAATGATATCTCAGCTCCAATAATTATGCTAACAGTGCATACGCAAAATGATTATCTATTATCTTGTGTAAATCTTAATATTCAAGCATATATTATAAAACCAATTAACTCCTTAAAACTAAAAGAAGCTTTATACAAAATTGTTGAATATCTAAATCTGACATCAAATATATATATCCATATCAATCATGAATTATCTTATGATAAAATAAATGCCCTTTTAATATCAAGTGTTGATAAAGATTATAAATTAAATAAAAAAGAGCAAGCTCTAATGAAACTTTTGACACAAAATAAAAACAAACTAGTAACTTATGAGCAAATAGAGCAATCTGTATGGTCTGTATTTAATGAAGTTATGACATCATCAGCTTTAAGAACAGTAGTTAAAAACTTAAGAAAAAAATCAAAACTAAACTTTATAGAAAATGTATCTGGGCTTGGATATAAGCTATTTGTAAAAGAGATTTAACTCAAAACATTAATTTAACACAATATTTTATTACAATTTTAAAAATATACTAAATATTGGAGATAAAATGCTTCCTACTTCAGAACTATCAAAATTAGCAAAAGGTTTAACTATACTTTATGTAGAGGATGAACCTGAAGTTAAAGAGGCAATAGATATTGTTTTAAAACATATATTTTCAAATGTAATTCTAGCCTCAAATGGACTTGAGGGGATAGAAGCAGTGGAGAATAATAAAGTTGATTTAATTATCACTGATATAAATATGCCAAAATGTAATGGTCTTGATATGATAGAAAAAATCAAAAAAGACAATCCAAACATACCTGTCATACTTCTAACAGGTTTTCAAAATAGTGAATACCTACTAAGGTCAATAAATCTAGGAGTAAATAAATATATAATCAAACCTGTACAAAAAGAGCCTCTTTTTGAAGCACTAGAGGAGGTATTATATGTTATTGAGAGTAAAAAAAGATATAAAACTGAGCAAATAGAGTTAAGCAAAAATCTAAAAATGATTGCTATTTCAAAACTACTTGACAATATTACTCACCAATGGAGACAATCTTTAAGTATAATAAGTACATCTATTGGAGCTATTATGCTAAATGAGGATTTAAAAGTTAGTGATGATGAGATTCAGTATCTTTTAAAAAATGTTGATAAAAATATAAAAGATATGGACGGCTTACTTGAAAGTATTTTCAAAAATTTTGAAAAATCACATATTCCAGAGATTATTAATATTAGTTCAATAATAAAAGATTCTATAGTTTGTTTTAAAAAAGATATTGTAAAATGTAATATAAATATAGAGATTGAATGTGATGAATCAATAGAATTATATACAAATAAACAATCTTTGATCCATGTATTGCATAATATAATAGAAAATTCAATAGAAGCAGTATCAAATAATCAAGTAGATAATAAATATATAAAATTATCAGCAGTACTACAAAAAGGTGAATGTATAGTTGATATAATGGACAATGGTGGAGGTATAAACAACATGATAAAAGATGATATATTTGAACCATATACAACTACAAAACATAGTTATATAGGTACAGGGCTTGGACTTTATATCGTTTATATGTTAGTTAATAAATCTTTAAATGGAAACATAATGAATAGCAATGTTAAAATAGATGGTGAAAAATGTACAAAAATAACTATCTCAATACCAACAAGATAAAGAACAGAAGATGATAAAAGATAAAATAAAACATAAACTTCAAACTTTAAATGTATTATTTGTAGATGATGAGGAGTTTGTAGTTGAAACTATGAAAGATATTTTGCCTATACTATTTAAAAATGCATATTTTGCAATAAATGGAATAGATGGAATAAAAATAGTAAAAGAGCATAAAGTAGATATAGTCATAACAGACTTAAGTATGCCAAAAATGGATGGTATAGAGATGCTAGAAAATATCAAACTTATAGATCCAGATATTAAAAGTATCTGTGTAAGTGGTCATAATGATATAAACTTTTTAGAAAAAGCAAAAGATTTAAAAAGTGAATATATTATAAAACCAATAAACTCTATAGAGCTTTTTAAAGCTTTAGAGAAAATAATCTAGTTATATATTATGAATCTTTTAGAAAAATCAACAATTTTATATGTAGAAGATGATTGTGTGATAGCAGAATCTTTTAGTAATATCACAAAGAGTATCTTCAAAAAACTTCATGTTGCAGAAAATGGTAAAGATGGCTTAGAGCTTTATAAAAAATACAAAGATGATATAGATATTATTATTACTGATCTTAATATGCCTATTTTAGGTGGTATTGATATGATAAAACAAATAAGAGATGACAACTATGATATACCAATAGTTATAACAAGTGCTTTTAATGACAAATCAACTTTAAATACAGTAATAAACCTTGGTGTTGATGGATTTGTTCATAAACCTCTTATTTTTCAAGAACTTATAAAGGTTCTTGAAAAGCTTCTAAAACCTATATTTTACAAAAAAGAGTTGCAACAAAAAGATGCTTTACTGTTCCAACAATCAAAATTTGCAGCTTTAGGTGAGATGATTGGAAATATAGCACACCAATGGAGACAACCATTAAACTCTATTGGTGCTACTATGATGAAACTAGAGTTGCAATGTGATGATGAAAATATCCAAAAAAAAGATGTAGATGATGCTATAGAAAAAACAAACTATATCATATCTCATATGTCAAAAACAATAGATGATTTTAGAAACTTCTGTTCACCAAATAAAGAAAAAATAGTTTTTAGTCTAAAAGGACCAATTCAAAGTACTATATCTCTTATAGCATCACAATTAGCCCAACACAATATTCAAATAAATATTAATGGGGATGAAAATATCTCGATATATGGGTATGAAAATGAATTAAAACAAGTACTTATCAATATAATCAATAACTCAAAAGATGCTTTAGTATCAAATAATATTGAAAATGGGTACATAAATTTACATATTCAAACAAAACAAAATAATTTAATTTTATCAATTAGTGATAATGCAAATGGAATACCAAATGATATTATAGAGAAAATGTTCGAACCATACTTCACAACAAAATTCAAATCACAAGGCACTGGTTTAGGCTTATATATGTCTAAAACAATATGTGAAAAAAACATGAATGGAAGCTTAAGTGTAGAAAATGATGATAGTGGAGCAGTTTTTACAATAACGCTTCCATTATCTTAATATCCCTTATTTTAAGGGATTTAGGAGGTACCTAATTTTTGATTACATGTAACCATAAAGTATCTTCTAATATCAAATCATCACTAGATTTTTAACCATAAAAAAAGGCAAGATTTTTATCTTGCCTTTTCTCTTTTAATTAGTTGAAATACTAAGCATCAACTTTCTGTCTAATTCTTATATGTAAATCTTTTAGTTGCTCTTCATCAACTACATCAGGTGCATTTGTTAAAAGACATTGTGCTTTTTGTGTTTTAGGGAATGCTATAACATCTCTAATAGAATCAAGTCCAGCCATAAGCATAATCATTCTATCAAAACCTAAAGCAAATCCTCCATGTGGAGGTGCCCCAAACTCTAGTGCGTCTAGTAAGAAACCAAATTTTTCTCTTTGTTCCTCTTTACTTATATTCATAAGCTCAAATACTTTTGATTGTATCTCCTCTTTATGGATTCTGATACTTCCACCACCAAGCTCTGTACCATTTAAAACAACATCATAAGCTATAGACTCTAAGTTTTCTAAATCTTCAACATTGTCTAAGTCACATTTTTCCATATTTGGCATTGTAAATGGATGATGCAATGCTTTTGTTTTCCCATCTTCAGATTCAAACATAGGGAAGTCAACTACCCATAAGAACTCAAACTTACCATCTTCTATTAGGTTCATTTGGTTTGCTAACTCAATTCTAAGTCGTCCCATATAATCCCATACAAGTTT
Organism: Campylobacterota bacterium; assembly: GCA_034718015.1. GTDB lineage: Bacteria > Campylobacterota > Campylobacteria > Campylobacterales > Arcobacteraceae > JAIOSF01. The sequence goes on from JAYEMI010000100.1 coordinate 17,094, forward strand.
TTTAGCTCCAGCTCCAAAGAAGATGATATCTCCAACTTCCATTTCACATCTTGAAACTAACTCTTCAAGTTTTTCAGGTGTTGATTCGAAGAATTTGTTCAGTGGACCCTTAAGACCATCCTCTTTCATTTGAAAATATCCAAGTCCTGATGCTCCAAATTTTCGTACGAAGTCTTCAAAACCTTTCATCTGTCTTTTAGAGAATACATTATCTCCATTTGGTACTTTAAGTGCTTTGATTCTGTTGTTTACTTTATCTTTAGCTAATTTAGCGAATATATCAAGTGTACAAAAATCAAATATGTCAGAAACCTCTGTCATTTTTAAATCATATCTCATATCAGGCTTATCAGAACCATATAGCTCCATAGCATCACTATATGTCATTCTTGGAAATTTTGTAGGTACATCAATATCGCACGCTTTAAATGTATCATGTAGAAGTTTTTCTGCAACTGCTATTACATCGTCTTGATTACAAAATGACATCTCTACATCTATTTGTGTAAACTCTGGTTGTCTATCTGCTCTTAAATCTTCATCTCTAAAACATTTTGCAATTTGGAAGTATTTGTCAAACCCAGATACCATTAAAAGTTGTTTGAAAAGTTGTGGAGATTGAGGAAGAGCATAAAACTCACCATGATGAACTCTTGAAGGCACTAGATAATCTCTGGCACCCTCTGGAGTTGATTTTGTTAAAATAGGAGTTTCAACATCTAAGAAGTCCATATCATTTAAACAATTTCTTACTGCAATATTTGCTTTAGATCTTAGTTTAAATATATTGTATGCTTTTGTTCCTCTTAGTTCTAAAAATCTATTTCTTAGTTTGATCTCTTCATTTACTTTATCATCATTGATATCAAATGGCATAGTTTTAGACTTATTTTCTATGATTAACTCATCAAGAACAATCTCTATTTTTCCAGTGATAAGGTTTGGATTTTCTAACCCCTCACCTCTAGCTCTTACTTTTCCAGTTGCTATTAGGACATACTCATCTCTTACACCTTGAGCAATATCATGTACCTCTTTACTATCAGCAGGGTCACAAACAAGCTGTACTAAACCACCTTTATCTCTTAAATCTATAAAGATAAGTCCACCATGATCTCTTCTACTGTTTACCCAACCAGCTACTGTTACTGTTTCGCCTATGTTATTTTCTGTTACTTTTGTACAATAATGTGTTCTCAAAAAACTTCTCCATTTATTATTTTATTACTTATTTCGCGATTATATCTAAATCTTAGTTAAATTCTAAATCAATTCTTTCATCTGTTCTTCATTTAATGTTTTTACATCCAATGATACTGCTTTGTCATATTTACTACCAGCATCTTCTCCATATATCAAATAATCTGTTTTTTTAGATACACTCCCAGATATTTTTGCACCTAAAGCCTCTAACTCTTTTTTTATGATAGCTCGGCTAGCTGTCATTGTTCCTGTTAGTACAACAGTTTTATCTTTAAATGGGTTTTGTTTTACCTCTAGTTTTTCCTCTATTAAAGGTTTTATATATTCAAATAGTTTTAAAATCAACTCTTTATTAACTCGAACAAATTCCAAAAAGCTATTTGCCATCTGCTCCCCAAAACCTTCTATATTTATAATATCATCATAAGTTATTTCAAGTATATTAGTTCCAAAAGCATCACTTAACTCTTTACTTGCTACTTCACCTATATGCTCTATTGCTAGAGAGTTTATAACTCTATGAAGTGAAGTATTTTTTGTATTGTTTATTGCATTTAAAAGATTATTTATCTTTTTATCTTTAAAGCTTTCTAAGCCCTCTAAATCATCATATTTTAAAGTATAAAGATCAAGTATATCTTTAATTTTCTCTTTTTGAACAAGCAACTCTACAATTTTTATCCCTAAGCCATCTATATTCATACAATTTTTTGAAGCAAAGTATATTATACTATTTACTACACGACTAGGACAATCAAGATTTTGACACTTTATAAGTATCTCTTCATTTAAAAGTTCACTGTTGCATTGAGGACATAATGTTGGTCTTTTTATATCTATTTGAGTACCATCTCTTCTATCTTTAAATACCTTTGTAATCTTAGGGATTATATCACCACTTTTTATGATAATAACCTCATCATTTAGTTTTAAATCAAGTCTTTTTATCTCATCAAAATTGTGTAGTGTAGCTCTTGATACAGTTGAGCCATCTATTAAAGTTGGTGTTACAACTGCAACAGGAGTTATAGCCCCTGTTCTACCTACTTGCAGAATAATATCGGTAACTTTAGTTGTTTTCTCAACTGCAGGAAACTTATATGCACAAGACCATCTTGGAAACTTAACTGTATAACCTAACTCTTCTTGAGTTGAAATGGAATTTATTTTTGTAACCATACCATCAAGCATCATCTCTATTGAATCTCTTGCTTTAATAACCTCATGATAAAACTTCTCTATCTCTTCGATATTTTTAGTTTGCACCCTAAGTGGGGGTTCTAAAAAACCTAAACTGTAGATATATTGCATCTGTTCAAAACTATTAGTAAACTCTAAACTATTTTCCCCTATTCCCCATGGATAAAAAAATAGTTTTCTTTTTGCTGTTATAGTTGGATCTAGTTGTCTTAGACTCCCAGCTGCAGCATTTCTTGGGTTGGCAAAAAGTGCTTCATCATTTTTTAATCTTTGTTCATTTATTTTTAAAAAATCACTTTTTTTAATTACAACTTCACCACGAATCTCTATTAAACCTTTATATTCTATTTGCATTGGTATTGAGTGGATTGTTTTTGCATTTGATGTTATATCTTCACCAATACTACCATCACCTCTTGTGATTGCTTGTTTTAAAACTCCATTTTCATATATAAGATTCAAACTAGCCCCATCAAATTTTGGTTCACATACAAAGTTGATATTTGATTCAACTTTTTTGGCTCTTTTTATCCAATTTTCTAACTCATCCGTATTAAAAACATCCTCTTGTGACCACATACGACTAAGATGTTTAGCTTTAGTAAAGCCATCAGATATCCCACCTACTCTTTTATTTGGTGAGTTTGAGTGTGAATACTCTGGGTTAATTTGTTCATAAGATAAACACTCTCTTGATAGTAAATCGTACTCTTCATCTGTTGCAATTGGATTGTCATCTACATAATAAGCTTTTGCCCACTTTATTAATACTTCTATCTTATTTTTATATTCAATTTCAGTCATCTATCTACTTTTTTATTCCAAAATCTTTATTTTTAAAACTCATTTTCATTTTACCTTTTTTAAATAGTTTTT
>JAYEMI010000101.1:0-4717 GCA_034718015.1 Campylobacterota bacterium
ATGACTGTTAATCATTTGGTCCCTGGTTCGATCCCAGGTGCCGGAGCCACTTCAATTTAAACCCCTTAAACACTAGCTTTGTTGCAAATCATAAAAATCATTGTGCTAAAACTGTGCTAACTTTGTGCTAAAAATATTATGCTACATCTTTTAAAAAAGTAGCTCTTTGCTTATCTGCTCTTTTAATATATATCGTGCATATTTTGATAGGGTCATTGTAGAGTTTACATGACCTAACATATTTGATACCCAAAGTATATCTTCATTGTTTTCAATCATAACTGTTGCAAATGTATGTCTTGTATGATATATAGGTCTATACTCTAAAGAAGATAACTTTAAAACTTTTTTCCAGTGTGTATCTCTTATTCTTTTTATATCGTAGATATGATTATTATCTTGATTTAAAAACAGATAAGTGTTATTTTTACCAGTTAAACTATATTGCTCTTCAAGAAATGGAACTAAAGTATCTAACATATCTATACTTCTAATACTACTTGTAGTTTTAGGTGTTGATATCTCGCCCATTTTAATAGTTCGTTTAATATAAATCTCTTTTTTTGTAAAATCTATATCTTCCCATTTTAAACCAATCATCTCTCCACTTCTAGCACCTGTAAAAAATGCTAAAGCAATAAAGTTTTTAACCCATCCGTTAGCATTAGATAAAATAGTTTTTATATCTTCTAGTGAAAATGGATGAATCTCAGTTGGTAGTATTTTTGGTATACGAACTAAATCAAATGGATTTTTATCTATTATCTCATCCTCTTGTGCATCTCGATACATCACTGTTAAAACATTACGAATATGTTTAACTCTTGATGGGCTAAGATTTCTATCTAATAGTGTATTTTGCCAAATTTTAATATCAGATGGTTTTAATTCGTTTAATCTTTTTTTACCAAAAAACTCTTTGATATGATTCTTATACATACCTATACAATCATTTTGTGTTGATTGTTTTCTATTAGCCTTGTGCATCTCAAAAGATTTTAATATATAGTCATCTATTAAAGGTATTTTATTTTTTTCATCATTTTTATTTTTAAAGAACTCTCCACTATGAACTTTTAATATCATTTGTGGAATTATTTGTGTTGTTGCTAACTTTGTATTAGATTTAGTATCATTAAGATTAAGTGGTTTCCTTATCTGTTTCCCATCTAAAGAAAATCTAATCCATAATTTACCATCTCTAGGATAAAGTTTCGGTTGTGTCATTTTGTGCATTTATGTAATCCTTTCACATAAACACTCTAAATAGGCACTTTCTAATAAACAAAGTAATTTTATCATAATAAATCTTTTAAAACTTCACTTGCAATATCTCTAGCATCTACTGCATTAGTATCAAATGTAACCCAATTATCAAGTTCTATTTTATCAAATAGTAATTTGCCACTTTTTTTATGATAGTGTATACCAAGAACAAAACTATCATTTTTCATTTTATGTATATGGTCTTTACTATATCCTAGGTAGTGGGCTGTTTCATTTATATTTAACCATCTTTTACCACTAGATACTTTTTGCTCTAAATTATCTAGCTTTATTAGTATATCGTTTATCTTTGCTAAGTTTTCAAAATTTATCTCCATTTTAATACTCCCACTTTTATTTCATATTGTTAATATTATGTTAGCATAAAAATAACAATATGTCAATTTGATTAAAAATAATAGTTTTTATATTTAAGTTAAGCTTCTTATAAATGTTATAACTATACAATATGAGTTCGCTATTTTAAATAGTAGACTAAAAGATTGGATTTATATGACAGAAGTTAAACAAATCAATAAAAAGGTATTCAAATATATGGTGTAATATAACATTATGATAATCAAGTAATTATCAAAAGGAAATAAAATGTCAACTCAAACAACAATACAGCAACCCGCAACTATTTTATCTAACTTAGATACTAACAAACTAATAAGAATCAAGAGAATTGAATTTATTAAACTGATTGAGGATTTGCCGCCTTCCAACCAAAAAATACAAATTGTCAGAAAAATATTAAATGATTTCATAGAAAATACTCATGATGATGATATTTTGCATAAACTTACAGAGTGTATAAATTTTCAAACACTGGAAGAATTAACAATAAACTTTAGAAATTCAAAATTAGCTATTTTAGAAGCTAAAACATAAATCTTAGGCTATTTATAGCCCTTAAAGATTAATAACAATATTAAAACTCATCAAATCCTATAACTCCATAATCATTTAAAGATAAAATATCCCCATCAATCAAACCTCTTTTTATAAGCTCATTTTTAACCAAACCATAATGTTTTATATCGAAGTCACAATCTAAATCACTATCCATTTTATGAAAATCATGGAATAATTTATAATCTCCTTGTTTAGTTACCGGAACTGGCACATTTACAAGTGGTGCAGATAATTTTCCATCTATAACATTGTGTTTTTTACCATTAATATCTGTAAATCTAACTTTTAAATCTTTTTGTAGTTTATTATGGGTATTTTTATAGGATAGTTTAAATGTACCATCTGGTTTATACTATTTTTAAAGCATTTAAAAATCCAAACCAATTGGCTATTATTAATATTTGACTTGCATCTGCTATGTTTTGGGTTACAATATTTGCAAAGAAATCTACTGAAAAAGTGACAAGTCCAAAGAAAAAGCTAAATAGTGCAATTTTTTGAATAATAGGGTTTTTAGCTACTATTCCTAAAAGTTCAAATATAAAAGTTAAAAAATAAAACATCAAGTATCTCCTTATGAGTTTTTAAATACGATTATAAAACCCCATAGATAAGCAAATATAGCAAATGTATCTCTTATCATCTCAATATGGGGATTTAAAACTGTTGGGTCAAATACTTTGTATTCTTTTGCAAACATTGTAAAAGATATTGGGTCAGGAGCAACACCATAGCCACCAAATCCAAATATATCACTATATGTAGAATAAGTATCAGATAGAGTTGTTTCAAATGTTGTATTAAATCCATCTAGTTCTGTATCTATATTCATCATAGTGTCTATAGATTTTGAAGTGATGAAAGTATCTAAATCATCATCTTGTTTTTGTTGTCGGTTATCTATATTTGTTAATTTTTCAACTGTATCACTATTTGGTGCTGTGTTTGTGATGATTTGATTTAAAAGTGGTGTATAGTCTAATTCACTTGATGGTTCTGGTGCTTCTGCACAAATAGATTTTAATGTTGTTTGCTCTTCTGTTGTTAAGCTATAGTTTGTGGCTGATTCTAGGTTATTTATATTGTATGCAGTTACTAACCCAATATTGCTATTATCATTCCAATCATAAAATGCTACTGTTATTGAACTTTTATCTGATGGCATACATGGATAACCATTTACAAAAATTGTTGCATTTTCATATTGAGATGTATCTGCATTATATCTATGAACTGCAAACCCACCTGTATCGCCAACTGTAAATATAAATGCATCATCATTACAAGCGGTATTCATAATTTCAAGTAAAATATTATCTGTTCCAGTGCCACCACAAGCAGGACTATTAGAATCCCAAAAAGGGATACTGTAATTACAAGTATCTAACTCACCATATACAGTAGTTTCATCATTCCACTCGCCACTAAAAGCATAATCAAGAGTACTTATATTTGATGCTGTTTGCTCCCCTGTACAAGTTACACTCCAATCTACTGCATATAATGTATTTACTAATATTAAAGATAGAGCTGTTGTTTTTATTGTATTTTTTATCATTTTATGACCTAATAAGTCTAAGAACTATTAAACAAGACCAAACTATAAGACCTAAGTTCATATTTAAACTATAAAAATAGTCAAATGCAATATTTCCAGTTAATTCAAATAGTATCATTATATAAACCTTGTTAAGCCATATAGAAACATAGCAGATATAAACAACCCACTAAGTGCCATTAAGCTATTAAAATATTCTAATGGAATACCTAAAAAAGTAAAATTATCATAACTCATTGATAATTCACTTGATGCTACATAATCAGATGTATTTTTATTTGCAACTACACAATAATCATCTTCATTTAAATAATATCCTGCAGTTATATCAAATCTTCTCATATCATCAAATCTAAATAGATAATCATTACCATCTGCTGATTTAGTATAAATCAAACCTCTATCATCAAAGTAATATCTATCTATACATCTAACTACAGTATCATCATTTTTATCATTAAATTCAATGTACATTAGGTATTTGGCATTTGAAAAAGTACTTAGAGATAATAAAAGCAATGTGATTGTTAAAATATGTTTTATCATTTGTAAACCCTTTTTAGTTATAATTGAATTGTTAAAAAGTCCTTGGGTTGCACCCCAAAGACTTTAAATAAGTTAAAGTAAACTTTTAACTTTTTTGAAACCGTAAATTAAAACGGCTACACCTAAAACTGCACCAAATACATTAGTAACACTACCTGTTGCATCTGTCATATCAGGTGCAGCGATTGCTACAGCTGACGCACTATTTGCCATAGCAACTGATGCACCTACTACAAAAGCTGCTTTTGTGCTATTTAGTCTATTTTTAATAGTTTGTAACATGATTTTTCCTTTCATTGTTATTTTGGGCTTACAATAGAACTATCTAAGTGCCAAGTTGTTTCGCAACTGCATGAGCTAACATATCAATTTGATATACAAAGCAGTTACGACTAAGTTTTACTTTTTTTGTTCCAATGGGTTTTTATC
>JAYEMI010000102.1:0-48204 GCA_034718015.1 Campylobacterota bacterium
TTAAAATCTGTGTAATATTAGTATTCAGAGGTAGTATAAAGCTAGGAAAACTAGTTGAATGTAGTGGTTTAATCAATAAGGCTACTCTAAAACTACCTAACCTATAGCTTATTGCTAGTACTACTTACAAAAAATAATATAGATAGATTTTATACTTTATCTCTTTGTTATAATATCAATAATATTTTTTACAGCATCTTTTTTGATACTACCAATGAGTTTTGTACTTATATCTTTTATATCTTTATTTATTGAATTTAGTAAATAATCTTCTTCCAAATCCTCTTCTTTTTTCAAAAAACATAATTTGTTTTCTAATAGGTATTTTGCATTAAAATATTGATGGTTCGCTGCTGCGTAGGGATATGGAATAAATAAAGTTGGTATCCCTAAAGCTACAAGTTCCCAAAGAGTACTAGCTCCTGCTCTACTTACTGCAAAATCTGCTTTATCCATTTTTTCTAAAAGATTTGTAGAGAAATCAAAAACATCTACTTCAATATCTAATTCTTCATACTTCTGTTTTATTTTAACAAAATCATTTTTACCTGTTTGATGAATTATATTTATATTTAACTCTTTTAATTTAGGTGCAACTTTAAGGGCAAAATTATTTATAGCAGTTGCACCTTGACTTCCACCTAAAAAGATTATTGTATTTACATTTTCTCTTACTCTTGATTTTCCAAAATATTTCTGATCTATTGGATAGTCTTTTATTTTTGATGAGTTTAAATATGAACTAAATAACTCTTTTGACCACTTTGATGATATTTTATTGAGTCTACCTACAACTGAATTTTGCTCATGAATATAAAAATCTGTATCTGTTATCCTTGCAGCAAAACTAGCACTCGCTGCACTAAATCCACCCACGCTTATAACTTTTGATACATTGTATTTTTTTAAAATTGACCTTGACTTTACTACTGCTTTAAATATTAAAAAAAGTGAATGAAACTTTCCTAAGATATTTTGGTTTACTACACCTTTTGTATCTAAAAAATATTTTTGATATAATTTAGGTTCATTTTCAAACCACTGTTTGTCTTGACCTATAGCAGAACCTATAAATATAACTTTATAACCTCTATTATAAAACTCCTCTATAAAAGATTTAGCTACACTTAAATGCCCACCTGTTCCACCACCTGTGACTACTACAGTATTATCCAATATCTTTAATCTCCTCTTCTATATGATCCTCTTTTGGTATATCGCGACTTATTGATAAAACCATCCCTATTGCAATACTAATAGCAAGCATTGAACTACCACCATAACTTAAAAAAGGTACTGCAATCCCTTTTATTGGTATTATTCCTGATATACCATAAGAGTTAATAAGAAAAGATATAGTAATCATAAGTCCAATACCAAGGGTAAATAGATGATATTTCTTATTTTCTATCCTTCTGCTTATCTTAAATATTCGAAGAACAATTGTAAACAATATCAATAAAATAAAACCTAAGCCTATAAGTCCAATCTCCTCTGCTATACCTGCTAAAACAAAATCAGTATGAACTTCACTTAAAAAACCAAGCTTTAAAGCACCCTCACCTATCCCTGTTCCAAATAAACCACCATTATTTATTGCATTTAAAGAGTGTCCTACTTGATAAGGCTCTGGAAATTCACTGATTCTTAAATAATCTGCCATAAAAGTTGGCAAAATGGGTAAAACGGCATCTTGTACCATACTCCACCAACTTTGAATTCTTATCATTCTATGAGGAAACAATAATATCAAAGCAACTACTCCAGCAATAGCAACTCCAATTAAAGATGCAAATACTTTCCAGCTTCTATTTGCAAACATAAGCATAATAAAAAGTATAGCACCAAGTAATACAACTTGACCCAAATCTTTTTGTAAAACTGCCACTAAAAATACTACAATTCCAAAAACTACACCATAAGGGGCTAATAGCTTTAACTCTTCAATAAATGTTAATCTTGCTATTCCTGTTAATCTTTTGTGAAAAGAGTACGCTAAAAAATATATGAATCCTATTTTGAAAAACTCTACAGGTGATAAAGATATACCAGGTAATCTTATCCATCTTCTAGCTCCACCTGATTCTGTCACTAAACTTGATGGTAAATATTGCATAAAAATCATCATTAGTGAAAATACTATAATTAACGCCCATCCAACTTTTGATATCATTACATCTGGTCTTATCTGGGACAGTGTCCACATTATTAAAATAGCAAGTGTTCCTGTAAATAGTTGTCTATAAAAAAAATGAAATTGGTTATAGTCCCAATAAACAACAGTATATATTGATAATGAGTATGAAAATAATATACTTATAATAATTAGAGCCGAACTTAAAAAAAATAGGTTATAATCTGGAGTATGTGAATCTGTTAAGGCTTTAATCTTTTTTTTGATAAAATGCATTTTGGATTATATCACACTTTGTCTTTGACAAATTGATTTATAAAATAATTTAACTATTTTCTTGTAAATAGAAATCTAAATCACTTAAATATAGGAAATGATGCCCTCTAATACACAAAAACAACTACCAAGAATATTTAAAATCTTAATACTCATTCTACTTATTGTTTTATCATTTTCAATCTTGATATTTTCAATGTACAATACTACAAAAGAGAATCGAGATCTACCATCTTTGGTTTATACAAAAAAAGATTTAGCAGTAAGGGGAAATATCTATAGTGCTGATAATTTTAAAATAAGCACATCAAAAAAAATATACGCAGCATCTGTTAATACTAGAAGTATAAATAAAAATAAAAAAGATCTATTTGTTACCCTATTTTCTATTTATAGCAATATCCCTAAAAAAAAGATTCTTGAAAAACTATCCAAGAGAAAAGGTTTTGTTATTTTATCAAGAAATATTGATCAAAGAGTAGCAAAAAACCTACAGTCTTTAGCCTATAAATTAAGACAGCTTGATGTATTTGATTCAATTAAAGTAAATGGTTATGATAGACTTTATGGATTAAGTATATATGAGACAGGAGAAGCTAGACTTTATCCATACAATGATACTTTAACCCCCGTAATAGGATATATGAAAAAAAACAACTCTAAAAGTGGAAAACAAAGAGTAAATGGTGTAAAAGGGATTGAGCGAGAATTTAATAGCTATCTAAATGATATGGAAGATGGTGTTTTAAAAGGTGAAAAAGATGTATTATCATATATTTTATTTAACAAAGACTCTGAAATTATACAAAGAAAAGATGGTAATGATATACAACTTACGATACCATTAAAACTTCAAAGAAATATTGAGCTTATGCTAGATAGGTATAAAGAAAAACTAGGTGCAGAAGAGATAATAATATCTGTTATGGAGAGTAAAAGTGGTAAAATCCTAACTTTAGCTAGTTCAAATAGATACAATCCAAACCAGATAGCTCAAAAAGATATTAAAAATTTAAATGTTCATGCAATTGAGTATAATTTTGAACCCGGTTCTGTTATAAAACCTGTTTCAATTGCATTAGCAATCGATGCTAATAAGATTAAACCAGGTGAACTATTTTTTGCATACAATAAAGGGAAAAGAAATAAAGAGGGCGAATACCCAAAAGGAAAATATAAACTTGATAGACATACAATTGGGGATGACCACAGATTTACAAAAAATTATCTAACTCTTGAAGATATTTTTATATACTCAAGTAATATTGGTACTTTAATGATAGCAAATAGACTAAGTGCTGAGCAATTTTACAATGGATATTTAGCTTTTGGATTATCTAAAAAAACAAATATAGAACTTCCCTATGAAAAAAGAGGAATAATACATAAACTATATCAATATAGAGCAGGTGAAGCTGAAGGTAAAGATAATGTTTATAAAGCTACAGATTCATATGGACAAGGTATCACTGCAACTTTTATGCAAGTATTAAGAGCATACTCTGTATTTAATAATGACGGAAAAATAGTAACTCCATATTTAGTAAATAAATCTGCTATTAAAGAGCAAGAGCAAGTTGTTTCAAAAAATACTGCTAATAAGATAAAAAGCCTACTTATAAAAACTGTTGAAGAGGGTACTGGTAAAAAAGCTATTATTGATGGTCTTAAAATTGGTGGTAAAACAGGTACAGCAAATGTAGTTGAACGAGGAACTTATCAAAGAAAATATATGAGTAGTTTTTTTGGTTTTGTAAATGATGAAAAAAATAGTTACACTATTGGAGTAACTGTCAATGACCCTATTAGTACAGGTAAATATTGGTACTACTATTATGCTTCAAACTCTGCTGTACCTGTTTTTAAAGAGGTTACTAAAATACTTATTAAACTAAACTACTTAACCCCAATAGAAAATAAGTAGAAAATAAAAAAGTTTACAAGATTTTTTGAGTAGCTAGTCTATACCCCTCACTATAAACATTTTCTATACTATTTTTTGGTAATAATTGTTAAAATAGCAATTATCAAGAAAATAGATTTAATGAAAGATTTTAATTTTACTTTGATATAATCAGTTTAAAATATAGAAAAATGAAAAGAAGAATTATGTCATCATTAGAAACCCCTCAATTCACACACTTACACCTACACACTGAGTATTCAATGCTTGATGGTGCTAATAAAATAAAAGCATTAGCTGCAAAAGTAAAAGAGCTAGGGATGACTAGCGTTGCTATGACAGACCATGGTAATATGTTTGGAACTATAGATTTTTATAACACAATGAGAAAAGAGGGTATCAAACCTATTATAGGGATGGAAGCATATATTCACAACCAAGATGAGATAGGTGATAAAACTACAAAACAAAGATTTCATTTATGTTTATACGCAAAAAATGATACAGGTTATAAAAATCTTATGTTTTTAAGTTCACAAGCTTATATGCATGGATTTTATTATTACCCAAGAATAAACAAAAAACTTTTAAGGGAAAATAGTGAAGGTTTAATCTGTACAGCTGCTTGTTTACAAGGTGAGATAAATTGGCACTTAAACTTAAAAAATGAACGAAATGTAAAAAATGGTGCAAAAGGGTATGATAGGGCCAAAGAGATAGCTTTAGAATACAAAGAGATTTTTGGAGATGATTTTTATCTTGAAATTATGAGACATGGTATAGTTGACCAACACTATATAGATAAACAAATTATACAAATTTCAGTAGAAACAGGCATAAAAATAGTTGCTACAAACGATACACACTACACTAATCCAAAAGATGCAGAAGCACATGAGGCATTTATGTGTATAGCAATGAATAAACTCTATGATGACCCAAATAGAATGCGTCATAGTGTTCATGAATTTTATGTGAAATCACCACAAGAGATTGCACGACTTTATGCAGATATTCCAGAAGCTATACATAATACTCAAGAGATAGTAGAAAAATGTAATTTAGAGATAAAGCTAGGTGATCCAACCCCTCCAAACTTTAAGTTTACAAGGGAAAAATCAAAAGTTAACAATCTTGTTTTACCAGAACCACAATTAGAATACAGTCTAGAAAATGATAAAGTATTATTTATCGATGAGTGCTGGAGAGGTTTAGATAAAAGACTAGAGATAGTTGATTCTTCAAGGCATCAAGAGTACAAAGATAGACTACAAGTTGAGATTGATATTATAAATAATATGAAGTTTCCAGGTTATATGCTTATTGTTTGGGATTTTGTTATTTTTGGAAAGTCTATTGGTGTACCTGTTGGACCAGGGCGTGGTTCTGCTGCAGGAAGTTTAGTTGCATTTTCTTTGGGTATTACAGATATAGACCCTATACCTTATGGTCTTTTATTTGAGAGATTCTTAAATCCAGAAAGAATATCTATGCCAGATATCGATATGGATTTTTGTCAAGGTAGACGACAAGAGGTTATAGACTATGTTGTTGAAAAATATGGTAGAGCAAATGTAGCACAAATTATAACATTTGGTAAACTTCTAGCAAAAGGTGTAATTAGAGATGTTGCAAGAGTTCTTGATATGCCTTATGCTCAAGCCGATGCTATGGCAAAACTTATTCCAGATGAACTTGGTATTAATCTATCTGATTCTTGGGAGAAAGAACCAAAAATAAAAGAGCTATGTGATATGGATCCAAAAGCTGCTAGAGTTTGGGAATATGCCTTAGCACTTGAAGGCTTAAATAGAAATGCAGGAACACACGCAGCTGGAGTTGTTATATCAAATGAATCATTATGGAAAAAAACACCTCTATTTAAACCATCAGGTTTAGATACTTTAGCTACTCAATATAATGGAAAATATGTAGAAGATGTTGATTTAATTAAATTTGACTTCTTGGGTCTTAAAACTTTAACTGTAATAGAGGGTGCATTACAACTAATAGAACAAAGACATGGAAAAAGAATCAACTTCGCAGTTGAAGACGTTAATAATAAAGATGTTTATGATTTAATTTGTACAGGTCACACAATAGGTTTATTTCAAATAGAATCAACAGGTATGCAAGACCTTTGTAGAAGACTAAAACCATCAAACTTTGAGGATATTATAGCCGTACTTGCACTATATAGACCAGGACCAATGGAGTCAGGGATGCTTGATGACTTTATTGATAGAAAACATGGTCGTGCTGAAATTAATTATTTTTATGATGAGTTTGATGAACCACTTCGTCCTATACTAGAACCAACTTATGGAGTTATAGTTTATCAAGAGCAAGTTATGCAAATTGTTCAGGTTATTGGTGGATTTTCACTTGGTGGTGCTGATTTAGTACGGCGTGCTATGGGTAAAAAAATCAAAGAAGAGATGGATAGATTAAAAGGTGAGTTTGCAGAAGGTGGAGTAAAAAAAGGTTATAATAAGTCACACTGTGAAGAGCTTTTTGACCTGATTGTTAAGTTTGCAGGATATGGATTTAATAAGTCACACTCTGCAGCTTATGCACTTGTTACATTTTATACATCATATTTAAAATGTTATTATCCTACAGAATTTATGGCTTCACTTCTTACACTTGAAAAAGACAATACAGATAAAGTTGTAAAATATGTAGATGAAGTAAAAAGGATGGGATTTGAACTTGTACCTCCCCATATCAATAAATCATATCTTGTTTTTAGCGCAGATACTATAGATAAAAATGAAGTTGTATTATTTGGTATGGGTGCTTTAAAAGGTGCTGGAGATGTTGCTATAAATTCTATTATCACTTCAAGGGGTGATGAAGAGTTTAAAAGTATTAGTGATTTTGTAAGTAGAATTGATGGTAGCAAAGTAAATAAAAGAGTAATAGAAACACTAATAAAATCTGGTGCATTTGATTGCTTTGAATACTCAAGAAAAGCCCTGCTTCAACAACTAGAAGAGATAGTAGAATCAGCAGGTAAAGCAGCCCAAGCAAAAAAAATGGCAATAGGTTCACTATTTGGTGATGATGAAGATATGACAACGATAGAAGTTACTATAAACAATTGCGAAGAGTATGAAGATAAAGAGATTTTAGAGTTTGAAAAAGCAAGTTTGGGGTTTTATGTATCAGGACATCCACTTGATCCATATAGAGCTACATTTCAAGAGATAAAATATACTTTAAGTAGTGAATTTGATTCCCTTTTAGATGGAAGTGAAACTATTTTACTTGGACAAATAGAGAATATACAAAAAAGAGTCTCAAAAAAAGGATTTCCTTTTGGAATAGCTACTATTATGGACCTTCATGGTAGTTTTGAACTTATGCTTTTTGAAGATAGAATAAAAGAGCTTGAGGAAGATTTTGATTTAACGAAACCTATAGCATTTAAAGTTGGAGTGAAAATTGATGACTTTGGTACAAAATTTAATCTTAAAAAAATAGAATCTTTAAAAGAGGCAAAAACAGAAAAGCTAAAAAAAGGTAAAAAAGTAGAGGTTGTAAAAGAGCCACTTCTAGCTTCTATCCAGTTTTGCGATGATGATAAAATTTTATATGATATTTTTGATATAGTCTCTAAAAATCAAGGTAAAAGAGAACTCATCCTTACAATAAAATCAAAATTGGGTGATATAGAGATAGATAGTGGATATTTTATAAATAATAGTGTTGAAGCTATGCTAAAAGAGCTCAATGGAGTAGATGTAGCTTAAATATAAAATGAAAGTTATATTAAATAGCTGGGATTAAACCCCAGCAGCTTCCATAAGTTTTGATTGATGATCCGCTATAAGGGGATCGATAATTTCATTTAAAAATCCATCGTTCATTATAACTTCAAGTCGATATAGAGTAAGATTGATTCTATGATCTGAGATTCTTCCTTGAGGATAGTTATAGGTTCTAATCCTAGCACTTCTATCCCCTGATCCTACTTGCTCTTTTCTATCGGCTCCCTCTTTCTCCATTCTTGTCTGTTCTTGAAGATCATAAAGTCTAGCTTTTAAAACTTTCATAGCTTTTTCTCTATTTTTATGTTGAGATTTTTGGTCTTGGTTAGTTACTACAATACCTGTTGGAATATGTGTGATTCTAACAGCACTATCTGTAGTATTTACAGACTGACCACCACATCCACTAGATCTCATAGTATCCATTTTTAAATCTTCTGCTCTTATCTCTATCTCGATATCATCAACTTCAGGAATAACAGCAACTGTTATAGCTGAAGTGTGTACTCGTCCTTGAGATTCTGTAGCAGGTACCCTTTGCACTCTATGCACACCTGATTCAAATTTCATTTTACTATATACTGATTCACCTTTTACAAGAAAAATCATCTCTTTAAATCCACCTGATTCAGATTCACTGCTATTCATGATTTCAGTTTTCCAACCCTGATTTTCAGCATATTTAATATATGTTCTAAAAAGATCACCAACAAAAATAGCAGCTTCATCACCACCAGCACCAGCTCGTAGCTCTATATAGATATTTTTATCATCATTTGGATCTTTTGGAAGAAGTAATATTCTTATCTCATCTTCAAGTTCAGGTTTTCTTTTTTCTAATTCTTTTAACTCTTCTTTTGCAAGTTCTGCTAACTCTTTATCTTCTAGTAGCATTTTATTGTCTTCAATATCTTCAATTATTTGACTATACTCTCTTGCAGCGTCAACTATTTTTGCAATACCTGATTGCTCTTTTGAAAGTTCAGTCATCTTTTTTATATCATTTAAAATATCTGGTGAAGTTAAAAGTGTGTTTATCTCTTCAAATCTATCGATAAAAAGTTGTAGTTTGTTTTGTAACATTTAAATACCTAGTGTGGATTTATGATTGAGTGTGAGTGTAAACTATCTAAAATATTTAGATAGTTTAATGTTAGTAAATTAGCTTAATGCGTTTACTTGAGTTTGAAGTCTACTTACTTTTCTAGCAGCAGTACCTTTTTTTAAGATGTTTTTACTTACACAGTGGTGTATGTACTTGTTAGCATCTTTCATTGCTGTAGTAGCTGCTTCTTTGTCATTAGCCTCTACTGCTTTTAAAACTGATTTTGTTACGTTTTTGATTCTTGCTTTGAAGAATTTGTTTCTCTCAGTTTTTACGATAGTTTGTTTTGCTCTTTTTGCAGCTGATTTATGATTTGCCATAGCTGTTTTATCCTTGTTCAAAAATTTAGTTTGGAATGTTACTTAAATCTATATTAAAATAAGCTTTAGTTAATGTTTGTTAGTTAAGTAGTTAATAGATATAATTATATCAGTTACATAATTAAAGAGGATAAATATAATATGAAATTATTTGGAACAGATGGAGTAAGAGGTCAAGCTGGAAAGTTTTTAGACGCTATTACTGCATTAAAATTAGCTCAAGCTGCAGGGATTTTTTTTAATAAGAATTCAAAAACAAAAAAAATATTACTTGGAAAAGACACACGAAAAAGTGGTTATATGATAGAAAATGCATTGGTAAGTGGACTTACTTCTGTTGGATATGATGTGATTCAAATAGGTCCTATGCCAACACCTGCTATTGCATACTTAACAGAATCAATGAGATGTGATGCAGGGATAATGCTTAGTGCTTCACATAACTCTTTTGAAGATAATGGTGTAAAGTTTTTCAATTGTAAAGGTGATAAACTGTCAGTTGAAGCTGAAAAAGAGATAGAGGCTATATTTTTAGATGAAAATCAACTACAAAATGCTCAGTGTACCCATAAAAAAATAGGTAGTGCTAAAAGAATTGATGATGTAATAGGAAGATATATAGTTTCAATAAAAAGTTCATTTCCAACAGAATTATCTTTACATGGTATAAGAGTAGTACTAGATTGTGCAAATGGTGCAGCTTATAAAGTAGCACCTACAATATTCCAAGAGTTAGATGCAGATTTAATAGTTTTAAATGATAAACCAAACGGTTATAACATAAACGATGGATGTGGAGCACTGCATCCAAAAGAGTTGGGAAAACTTGTGACTCAATATAGAGCAGATATAGGAATAGCTCTAGATGGTGATGCTGATAGACTAGTTGTTGTTGATGAAAAAGGGGAAGTAGTTGATGGGGATAAACTTATTGGTGCATTAGCAGTATTTTTAAAAGAACAAAATAAGTTAAAAAATGGTTGTGTAGCAACTGTTATGAGTAATAAAGCCTTAGAAGACTATCTAGGTTCTCACAATATTGATATGTATAGATCAAATGTTGGAGATAAATATGTTTTAGAGATCATGAAACAAAAAGAGATAAACTTCGGAGGGGAGCAAAGTGGTCATATAATTTTTTCTGATGTAGCAAAAACTGGAGATGGCTTAGCTTCAGCACTTCAAGTTTTAGCTTTACTTATAACTAGTGGTAAAAAATGTAGTGAGGCTTTAGATCCATTTAAACTTTATCCACAAATTTTAAAAAATATTGCCGTTGAAGATAAAATACCTTTAGAAAAAATCAATGGTCTTGAAGAGATACTAATAGAGATAAGAAAAAAAGGTTTAAGAGACCTTATTAGGTATTCTGGAACTGAAAATAAAATTAGACTTTTAATAGAGGGTAAAAATAAAAAAGATGTTCAAAATAGTATGGATACTTTAGAAAAATTTATAAAAAGTAAACTATGTTAAAAAAATTACTTTTATCAATCGTTTTATTTGTTGGTTTATTTTTAATAGATCAATATATAAAGCTTTTATTTGTAGATGGATATGAAGCAAGAGGTGAGTGTATCTCTTTAATTTTAGCTTATAATTATGGTGTTGCATTTTCCATGTTTTCATTTCTTGAAGGAAATTTGAAATATATTCAAATAGCTATTATGGGTGCTGGAATTATATATTTATTATTAAATAAAAAAGTATTTGAAGATTATTATATACCCACTGCACTTTTATTAGCAGGGGGTATAAGTAATATCTACGATAGATTTATACATGGTGGTGTTGTTGATTATGTTTATTGGCATTGTGGGTTTGAGTTTGCCATATTTAATTTAGCAGATGTTTTAATAGATATCGCAGTTGTATTAATCTTAATAATAAATTATAAAAATAGTAAAAAGGTGACAGAGTAGTTATGAAACAGCTTTTAAAGATAGAGGGGTTTTTACCATATATATTTGTAGTATTTTTAAATGCTTTTACAGACTTAGGTCATAAAATAATTATTCAAAATACTGTTTTTAAAGTTTATGATAGTAGCGAACAAGTCATTTTAACAGCAATAGTAAATGGTCTTATGCTTCTACCTTTTATTCTTCTTTTTAGCCCTTCTGGATTTATAAGCGATAGATTTGAAAAACATAAAATCATGAGAGTATCCGCAATTGCTGCAGTTGTAATAACACTTTGTATTACACTTTCATACTATATGGGGCTATTTTGGATTGCTTTTGGACTTACTTTTGCTTTAGCTATACAAAGTGCTATTTACTCACCAGCAAAATATGGATATATTAAAGAACTAATCGGAAATCATAATATTGCTTCAGGAAATGGTGCTGTTCAATCTACAACTATAGTTGCAATTTTACTTGGAATACTTGTATATTCAATTGGATTTGAATCACTTCTATTAACTAGTGAAAGTTACAGTAATGACGAAATTTTAAAACAAATAGCTCCTCTTGGTTGGTTTTTGGTAATTGGCTCTTTAATAGAACTAAAATATGCCTATAGTTTACCAAATAAAAGCGAAGATGTCACAAGTAAACAATTTGAGATAAAAGAATATATAAAAGGTAGTTACTTTAAAAAAAATATAAAATTAATCTCTACAAACAAAACTATATGGCTTAGTATAGTTGGACTATCTATATTTTGGGCACTATCTCAAGTGGTACTTGCTACTTATCCTGCATACATTAAAGAGTATCTTGGAGTTACTAATGTAATAGTTGTTCAAGGACTTATGGCTTTATCTGCAATTGGTATAGTAACTGGTTCTATAATAGCTAGTAAAATATCTAAAAACTATATAGAGATAGGTATGGTACCAGTAGGTTCTTTGGGTATATTTTTTACAACTCTTTTTATCCCTATTTTAGATTCACTTTTTATGCATGGGATTAATTTCTTTTTATTTGGAGTATTTGGTGGATTATTGATAGTTCCCTTAAACTCTCTTATTCAATTTAATGCTTCAACAAAAAGACTTGGACTTATTTTAGCAGGAAATAATTTTGTACAAAATATTGCTATGATAACTTTTCTTATTGCAACGGTATTTGTTACAATTTTAAGCATAAACACAATAGGTGTGTTTATCATACTTGCAATTATTGCTTTCTTATCATCTTTATATACCATATTTAAATTACCACAATCTCTTATAAAGTTTTTTATAGGTTCAGTTTTTTCTTTTAAATATAAATTAAATGTTCAAGGATTGGATAATGTACCACAAACAAATGGGGTATTACTTTTAGGAAATCATATAAGCTGGCTTGATTGGGCTTTTGTTCAACTAGCAATGCCAAGACCAATACGATTTGTTATGGAGAGATCAATTTATGAACAAAAATTTGTTAAACCATTTTTAGATATTTTTGGTGTAATCCCAATATCAAGTAGAGGTGGTAGAAAATCTTTAGAAGTAGTTACGAAGTATCTAAATGACGGGGAGGTTGTATGTATATTTCCAGAAGGTACTATAAGTAGAACAGGTCATTTAGGTGAGTTTAAAAGAGGATTTGAGTTAGCTGCATTAAAAGCAAATGCAACAATTATTCCATTTTATATTGGTGGAATGTGGGGAACAAAGTTTTCAAGATCAAATATCAATTTTGCAGAGTTAAAACAAACAAAATTTACAAAGGATGTTATCGTGTCATTTGGTGAAGCAAAAGAGATTAAATCAAAAAGTAGTGAAATAAAACAAAGTGTATTTGAACTTTCTGTAGATAGTTGGAATAGTTATATAAAAGAGTTTACAAGTATAGATGAAGTATATATTAATACAGTTAAAGAAAAAGGTAGTAATATTGCACTTGTTGATTCATCTGGAGATGAATACTCTTATTATAAAATGTTTACTTTAAATATACTATTCAAAAAGTTTATAGAGCAAAATAAAGAGCAAAATATAGGACTACTTTTACCAACAACAAGTATTGGTGCAATTATAAATATGTCAGTAGTATTAGCTAATAAAACAGCAGTAAATATAAACTACACATCTTCTAAAGAATCTATGGCTTCAAGTGTTAAACAAGCTAGTATCAAGACTATATATACAGCAAAGAGATTTGTTAAAAAACTTTTAGACAAGGGTATAGATATAGAAAATACTTTTAGTAGTGATGTAAAACTTATATATCTTGAGGATTTAAAATCACAAATATCAAAAGTAGACTACATAGCTACTTATACTTTTGTAAGATTTGCACCAACTTCTATAGTACAACAAAGGTATAAAACTACAAATACTCTTAAAACTACAGCTGCTATTTTATTTAGTAGTGGTAGTGAAGGCTCACCAAAAGGTGTTATTTTAAGTCATAAAAACTTATTGGCAAACTCAAAACAAATAACAGAGATGCTAAATACTACAGGAAATGAAGTATTTTTAGGTAGCTTACCTATTTTTCATGCTTTTGGATTAACTGTAACTACACTTTTACCTATGATTGAAGGGATAAAAGTAGTATTTCATCCAGACCCTACAGATGCTGTTGGTATAGGAAAAGCCGTTGCTAAATACAATGTAACTTTTATGTGCGCAACAGCTACTTTTATAAGATTATATACAAAAAATAAAAAACTAACACCTATCATGTTTGAAAGTCTTGAGCTTATATTTTCAGGTGCAGAAAAGTTAAATCAAGATATAGCAATGCAATTTAAACAAAAATTTGGTAAAACAGTACTAGAAGGATATGGAGCAACTGAATGCTCACCTTTAATCTCTGCAAATATACCAAATGCACTAGATACAAAATATTGGCAAACACAACTAGGTACAAAAGCTGGTACAATAGGTATGCCTTTACCAGGTTGTGCAGTTAGAATAGTTGATCCAAATAGCCTTGAAGAATTAAAAACAAATGAAGATGGACTGATAATAGCAAGTGGACCAAATGTAATGGAAGGCTACTTAAATGACCCAGAAAAAACCAGTGAAGCTCTTGTGGAAATCAATAATAAGATTTGGTACAAAACAGGTGATAAAGGTCATATAGATGAAGATGGTTTTATAACTATAGTTGATAGGTATTCAAGATTTGCTAAACTTGGTGGTGAGATGGTAAGTTTAACTGCTGTTGAAAATAAGATATATGAATATCTAGGTGATAATAACGAAACAAAACTAGTATGTGTAAATATACCTGATGATAAAAAGGGGGAAAAGATAGTACTAGTAATAGATAAAGAGATAGAAAATTTAAAACAAGAACTAATATCATTTCAAATAAATCCATTATGGTTACCATCAGAGATAAAAGTAGTTGAACATATACCCATTTTAGGTACAGGTAAAATAGACTTTAAAACCGCTAAAACACAAGTTTTAGAAACTTTAAATATTTAAGCTAAATTTAATTGACAATATAAAATTAATCAGTTATAATCCCGTCCACAGTTTAGCTACAAGTTAAACTTATTTAGCCAAAGTGTCACGGTAGCTCAGCTGGCTAGAGCGCTGGTCTCATAAGCCGGAGGTCGAGAGTTCAAGTCTCTCTCGTGACACCATACTTTTACAACAAGAAACCCCACAACTATCGCATTTAGACATACATTAGGAAACTTTAAATAAACTTAAATCTATTGAGAAACTTTTACAACGACTTCAACTTTTAAACCTGAATTCAACTCATAAGTGCAGCACACTTGTTTAAAATTATGCCGCCATTTTTCTTATAACTGCCTTGTAAAATATTTCTGCGGGTGTAAAATAACCAAGTGTTTTTCTTGGTCGATTATTTAGTTTATTCTGTATCATCCATTGGTATAGTTTTTAATTTACCATTATTTACTAATTCTAGCTCTTTAAATGATGTATCAATGGTATTTTTAACTTTATTTATATTACTTTGTAGATTTATTAAATCTGTATAGTCTCCATTATCTGCTTTTTTAAGTGCATTTATATAGTCTGTTCTATGTTCGTTATCTTTTGCTAAAAGATTTTCATTCCATTTTGTAGGCTCTAGATTATTTTGTTTTAGATATATATTTGCTAACATTCTTGACCATCTACCATTACCATTTAAAAATGGATGGATTTGTACTGCTCTATGATGTAGTCTTGAAGCTATCTCTACAGTTGAAAATACTTTGTTTTTATCCCAATAAAGAAAATCATCTACAAGTTTTTTAAGTTCTGTTGATACTAGATAAGCTTTAATACCAATACTTAGTTCAACTTGTCTAGTTTTACCTGCCCACTTCCAAACATCACCAAACATATCACTATGAAGCTGTAAAAACCAACTATAATCAAACGGTGCTAGTTTTTTACTTGGTTTTAAATATAGATATTTTAAAGTAGCTTTCGTGATGTTTTTAGCTTCATGCAAATAAAGCTCTTGCATTGTATATTTTTTTGAAGTATCAAGTTTTAATCCTGATATATCATCAGGATATGTTGCATCTGCTATTTTTGTTTTATCATCCATAATATTTATTAACTAGCCCAAAGATTCTTTTTGTAATCGCCACTTAAAAACTGCTCTTTTGTTTCATTAATTAAAATATTTAATTCTTTATTTTCTAATCCTTGCATCTCTAAAGCTGATGTATCTTGAACAAGTCCAACAATATATAAAGCATTTTGATTTGCTCTTTTATCTTTTAGTTCATCTACTGTTACAACTTCATGACCTGCAAAATCCAAACCTAAAAGATTTGTTATTTTTTCTACAGTTGATATCTTCACATCTTCTCCTGCAAAGAAACGATTAACAGTTCTATTTCCTAAACCACTTAGCTTAGATATATTATCAAGTGTGATATTTACATCTTTTTTTCTTTGAGATACTTTTTCTACTAAATTTAATCTTGTCATTATCATAACCTCAAATTTATTTTTTCTATTTTAACTTTATTATGCCATAAGTGGCTTAAAAAAGCAAATTTATTTTTATGTTAAAAGGATATGAAAACAAGCCAAGAAATTTACCTTGCTTTAGATGTATAGTTTTTTGATTTATGTTGTGTATAAATCTATAGGTTTATACACACTAATCATTACTTGTATCTTTTAATTAATGGATTAATAGATAATACAACTCTATGTAAAAAATCATCAATTCCATTATCAGGAATAATAATCTTATCTTCTTTCTTGTATATGATTTTCTTTTGTTATAGCTCCTACTAAGTAGTTCCTTTTTAGTTTATTTTAATAACTCTAATGTGACTTAGAGATAACTTTCATCATTTTTAGATTTATTGCTATAAACCTAATAATCTGCCAAATCACACATGTTCTCATAAATTTTGTAAAACCGTTTGGTTTTGGTGGAAAGTATGCTTGTTCGTATGGGTTTGAGTTGTTTTTCATTTTATTTTCCTTTTATTGTTATATTTTTTATCTCTATTTCTTACCTATTCAGGAATCAATATCCAACCAAATTTTAGTTTTGCTTTCCATAAAAATAAGAAGTGTAAGATATGCTTAATCCAATGACCTGCTAGTCCTACTTCACCAAATGTCAAGTTTTGATCACGCCCAGTTTCTGGGTACTTTTTATAATCAGGAACAACAGGATACACAGTCATAGCTGCAGCTGTTCCACTAAATATACCTTTTCCTGTACTAGCAACACATGCTGCACCCATCTCTGACATTTTTGCTGTATGTGTAGGAATTGTTGATTTTCCATTTATCATATCACAAATTGAAGCTGCAACAGCTTTACCCATCATAGCACTAGGCATACCTGTTCTAGGTGGTGTTGGATTGATAGGGGTTCCATTTGGTGAGCTTGCTGGTTGAGAGATAAGATGTGGTGGTGCAAATGCAATACCAGCTGCAAACATATTATCGTACATTGGATTTTGTAGTGTAGATGGCCAATCATCAGCACTCCACTCCTCATAAGGTTTTGGTGTATAATCTGCATCAACTTTCATAAATCCATTTGGTGCAAATATTTTATCAGTCATATCTGAACCATCTTTTGCATAAGCCTTTATCCCTACTCCTGCAAATGGAGGAATCAACATTGCGAAATCAAAATCAACAGATTTCATTTCACCCTCTAAAGTTTCATAGTGTGCAACACCCTCTTCAACCTTATTTACATGCGCTCTAGTGATCCATTTTAATTCTCGTTCTGCAAATAAAGACTCAGTAAATACTTTTGAGTGAGTTCTATATCCACCTCTATCTATATGCATAGCACCCATACCAAAATCACCTAAAAACTGCTCATTTGATATCCAAATTAAGTTTGCTTTATCTCTTACACCCTTTTGTCTTAAAGTATTTTCAATATTAAAAATATATTCAAATGCAGCACCTTGACATGTACACATACCATGACCAGTTCCTACTAAAATATTTTGAGTTTCACCTGATTTCATTTTTTTGATAGATTTTTCTAATTCATGAGCAGCATGAATTGCATGATCTGCTGTACATACTGATACTGTATGGGATCCCATCTCAGCACCAACTCCTAGTCCAGGAGTTGCTCCAAAGTTTAGCTTAGGTCCAGTTGCATTTATAAGATAATCATACTCTAACTCTTCGCTTTGTCCTTGTTGGCTTTTACTAGTATATTCAATAGTCACAAAATTTTTATCTTTTTCCTCTTTACCTTCAGGGTGGATTGATATACATTTTGCTTGCTTATATATAATACCTGCTTTTTTATATACAGGATCTAAATCAAAAGTAACATCATCTTTGGACATCTCCCCAACACCTACCCAAATATTTGAGGGGATCCAGTTCCACTTACTATTTGGAGTTACAACTACAACTTCGTGTTCACTACCAAGCCATTTAGCAGCAAAAGAAGCTGCTGTATGACCTGCTACCCCACCACCAAGTACTATTAATCTTGCCATATCTATTCCTTTATTTTAAAGTTCTCTTATAATTTAAACTAATAATATTATATAAGTAATTTTAATAGATATGAGTTTATGTTTAGCTTAATATTATATTATTTTTACTTATATATAAAATAAAGCTAAACAGTAGTCAAAACCTAAAGTACATTTGTGACAGTTGCTTTTTTATTTTTAATTGAAACATGCAGTGTTAGTTCATATGCATCTTCATGATTAACTTTAACTGGTAATTGATACTCTCCATCAGTTGAGATATCTGGCCATTTTTCATATCCTATGATCTCATCTTCACCCTCATAATCATATCCTGAAAATTTCTCCTCAATCATATCTTCTAAATTATCTATTTCACAATCTTTTATTGTTGCTAAATTATTTATTACTAATTTTATTGTTGGTCTAAATACTTTTACCTCTTCTTTTTCAAACATTCTTCTTATCCTTATCATATAGAGGTTTAGCCTCTTTATTTCTTGTTTTTTTTAGTTCCATATCTATATATTTATAGTTTTGATTGACTTTTGTATCTATTGTACAATTTGATGCTATTGTTATTCTATTAGATTTAAGAGGTTTGTATTCGTATATATTTAAGTCATTTTCATATATTGATAGTCTTATTGGTGTTGCTATTGAATATGTGGTAATTACACTATCCTTACTCATTAAGTTTCTTATATCAGAAAAGTACTCTTTTGTCCATAAAAAATGATTAACTTCACTACTAAAAGCATCTTGGTATATAATATCAATGTTATTTAATGTTTTTATATACTCTCTTGCATCCCCGTTAAATATCTCTATTTTGATTTTTTCATCTTCATAATAAGAATTATTTGATAAAATATCTATTATTTTTCTATAATCATTAAACTCATCTGGATATTTAAAATCTTTTAATGACTTTAAAAGGTCAGTATCAAACTCTGGTGAATAGATATTTATTTTTATATTTAGATTGTTTTGTTTTATATAATATAATGTTGCTAGTGTGTTATAACCAATACCAAAACATATATCTAAAATATTTAACTCTTTTTTTCCTTTGTGGTAAGATAATGCTGGAATGATATGCTTTTGTAAAGCTTCATTTATAGCACCCTCTTTTACACTATGATAATGTTGTGTGAATTGTTCACTATATAAAGTATATGAGCCATCTTTGGTTTTAATCAACTCATTCCCCACATATGAACTTTTTTTCCCATAACTAATTCATACTCATCAAATATATCTATACTACTAACTGCTCCATAATCAAACTCTTCAAGTAAGCTGTATATCACATCTAAATTGCTATTTTTTTTATCTAATATTATTATATAAGCAGAATCCCTAATGCCTATATTAACTATTTTCAATAACTCTAAATAATCATCACCTTGAAGTATCTCATTTTCTACAACACAATAATCATAAGCAGCTCTTTTAACTTTTGATTTAAGTTCCCTTACATTAGTTGTATTTACTGTAGTAATAGTTCCATTGTATGGATCAACTAGCTCATTTAGTTTTTTTGTTATTTTATTGGATTGTGTATTTATATTTAGTATTGATACATTTGGTACTAAGTCAAACAAAGAGGAAAATTCCTCTAACTCTTTGCTCATAGACTTAAATACCTAGCTTTTTCATCTTTTTTTCAGTTAAGAATAATTTTTTATTACTCATGATTCCTACTCCACTTTTAATCATATCTTTTGCGATTTTTTTAGCATCTTTTAGTGAATGCATTTTATATGTTCCACATTGATATACATTTAGTTCTGGAATATCTTTTTTTGATTTTACTTTTAAAACATCTTTCATTGATTTTACCATAGCAGTTGCTACTTGTTCTTCACTTGGACTTCCTAATAAACTCATGTAAAATCCAGTTCTACAACCCATTGGGCTACAGTCAATTATCTCTACATTTTTACTATTTAGATGTTCTCTAATAAAGCCTGCAAAAAGATGCTCTAATGTATGGATACCTTTGCCTGACATTTTTGCTTTATTTGGTTTATAAAATCTTAAATCAAATACAGTAATAACATCACCTTTTTTTGAACTCATCTGTTTTGCAACCCTAACTGCTGGTGCATTCATCTTTGTATGATCTACTCTAAAACTATCTAATAATGGCATATTAACCCCTTTTATTTTTTGAAATTATATCATAAAAAAACCTAAGCCTTTTAAGACTTAGGTTTTAATTTAATTGTTTAAGATAGACTATTTAAGTTTATCTGCTCTTGGATATATAAATACTGCTTTTCTTATTACATGAATCTCTTCTGGATTCTCTTTTGCATAAGCTTTTAAAGTAACAGTTAACGGTGTATCTTTTGTAGCATCATTAACTAATCTTTCTTTTGTAGTAAGCTGAATAACTTTTTTAGCCATTTTACCTTTGCTTAAACTAAATGGTGTAAATCTTTCTATTTTTATTTTACCTGCATATTCACCTATTACTTCAAGATTATATGTATATTTTTCTCTTTGTGTATTTTGGAATAATAGTAAGAAATTATTTGATACTAAATTATCCTCTTTTATTTTATATAATTGTGTTGTTTTATTTATATTTAACAACATATACTCTTTCTTACCACCCATAACAAATAGCATACCAACAATTATTAAAAGTGATGCTATATACATATATGTTTTTCCTCTTAGGAATTTTGTTGGTTGTTCATTTACAATCTCATTTGTACTTGTCCATTGAACCAATGATTCTTTACCTAATTTACCCATAACTGTTGTACATGCATCAACACACTCTAAACAGTTTATACACTCTAGTTGCATACCTTTTCTAATATCTATGTGTGTAGGACAAACAGTCACACAACTTTGACAAGCGGTACATTCATCATTTTGGGGTAAGTCTTTTGCTTTGAAGACCATCTTCTCCCCATTTTCATATATCTTACCACCTCTTTTTTCAGAGTAGATAGCTTGAACTGTATCATCATCATATAAAACAGATTGAACTCTTGAATATGGACAAACATATATACAGAAGTTTTCTTGTAAAAAAACTACATCATATACTAAAAATAAAGCAACACCTAATACAAAACCTAACATTGTTGTATGATTTAATGGATCTGATAAATATGCAAAGAAATCAGCAGGAGGTATAAAATACCACATAAAATCTGCAGCTGCCAATAAAGATAAGCCAAACCATATCAAAATAGCCAAAACTCTTTTTGAAGCATTTTCTGGTTTTTTCCAATCTGGTTCTTTTTGTTTATTTTTAATTTTTCTTAAACCTAAAAGTTTACCCTCAATTAAATCTCTATATATTACTCTAAATACAGTTTGTGGACATGCCCAACCACACCATGCTCTACCACCAACAGCAGTAACAGCAAAAATACCTAAAAATAATAACATCAATAAAAATGGCATCATATATAACTCTTGCATATCAAATGCAACACCCATTAGATGTAGTTGTTTTTTATCAAATGATAATAAAAATATTTGATTTCCACCAATTTGGATAAATGGTGTTACAATTGCTACTAAAGTAGCTACTAAATACGCCCAGTATCTTTTAATTCGATAAGGAGATGTTTGTGATTCTGTACTCATTTTCTTTCCTTTTTTTAACTTATATTGAAATTATATATTATCTTAGCTTATGTTTACCATAATTATTGTTAATATTATAAGTTATTATTAATAATATAAGTATTATATAACAATATTGTTAATATAATTACTAATGAATAATATAAAAATAGATATTTTAACAAATAAGAACTTATTGGCATTTAGTGGCGGAGTTGACTCTAGTGCTCTATTTTTTATACTATTGGAAAATAATATTCAATTTGATATTGCAATTGTTGATTATAATCAAAGGGTACAATCAAAAGATGAAGTTATATATGCAACACAACTAGCACATAAATATAATAAAAAATGTTTTATCTCAACTTATGAAAACAAAAAGTTTAGTGAAAAAGATGCACGAGATTTTAGATATAATTTTTTTGAAGAAATAATTACAAAAGAAAGTTACAATTCTTTAATAACAGCACACCAACTTGATGATAAATTAGAGTGGTTTTTGATGCAATTTACAAAAGGTGCAGGTTTAAGTGAACTATTAAGTTTTGAAGAAGAGGTAAAAAAAGACAACTATCTACTTTTAAAACCGCTTTTATCATATACTAAAAAAGATCTATTAATATATCTTAATAATAACAATATAAAGTATTTCATAGATCATACAAATCAAGATGATAAATATAAAAGAAATTATTTTAGAAATAATTTCAGTAATAAACTCCTAGATGAGTTTACAAATGGTATAAAAAATAGTTTTCAATATCTAGAGAAAGATAAACACTCCTTAGAATCAGACCACTTCGTAAAAAAACATGATCTTTTATCAATATATAAATTTAATGGTGATAATAATATAGCAATTAGAATTATAGATAAAGAGATTAAAAAAAGAGGAATTCTTATATCAAAAGCAACTAGAGATGAGATTATAAAACAAAAAGAGATTGTAATATCAAATAAAATTGCAGTAAGTATATACCAAAACTTTATCTATATATCCCCATATTTAACTACAAATATGGATAAAAAATTTAAAGAAAAATGTAGAATCAATAAGATTCCTAAAAATATCAGAGCTTACTTATCTACTATTGAAAATTTTAGTTTTTAGGTAATTTTACTTCATCTTTATTTTGCTGGTGAAATTGTAAATTATAATTTACAACTATTGAATTATTCTCTTTAGCAAAGGATAAAGGATAAACTAAATTTATAGATATCTCTTTTTTATTTATTTTTTCTATAAAATCAAAAAAATCTTGAGGCTTTTCAACACTTGATTTTAAACTATAATTGAATGTCAAAAATTTTCCTTTCTCTTTTGAAGTAAATTTTACAGTAGTACCTTTTGTTGATATTTTTTCTAAATATCTAGATATATCTGCTATATGCATAAACCTATGCTCTTTATAAAGTAATCTATTCTCAATTAATTTTGTATTTGAATTTATAGGGGTATTGTTTGTAATAATAGTACTTAATATCGCTTTATTTTCATGTTTTAGAATAGTTTTTGTTTCCTCATAAACTTTTGATAATTTCTCTTTTAGATAAATATAAGAATTTGATTCAACGATAAAGTTACAAACAAATGTTGAACTACCTTCTTTAATCTCCAACTCTTTTAAAAGTGCATCATACGGAACTAAATCAAATAACATCAATGTTTGCTCTATAACCTTGTTGTTTTTGCTATTGTGATTTGGAAGTTTTTCTAATACTTTTTTGGTAACCACCTCTTTTGTTGTATTAGTATCAACTTGAGAACTAATTGATTTAATTATCTCAACTTTATCATCATCGCTGTTTGAAGATATTTTGTAGTAAAGTACTGCACTTACTGCTACAATACTTATAAAAAGTAACGATAGCCATACTATTGAGTTATAGTTATTCTTTTTTTCTCTTGGCATGGTATAACTAAAAGCAGCTGCATTTGGTTTTTGAGATAACTTATAAATATGTTCATCAACACTAATTGGTTCATAAGATATCTCTGTCATTAAATTCTCATGTAATGTATCTTGCTGATCTTCTGTTAGTTGTTTTATTGTGTAGAAGATATTTGTTTTTGATATAAAATTTGCATTTTCATATGTTGCATAGTAGTTTTCAATTATATCACTTAAAATTTGTTGTATCTCTAAAAAATGAACCTCATCATATAGCTTTTGTCCTATAATCTCATCATTATAAAAATTTGAATTTTGTATATTCTCAAATGGAGTTAAATTTTTAACTAAACTTTGAGTTATTTGTTTTTCATTGTTTAAAATAATTACAAAAATCTTATCATCAATAACGATTAAATTTAAACTATTACTACTACTATTTTGAATTAAATCATTTAAAATTGTAAATGGTGAAAATAGATAATCTATCCCTGTTTCATCAAAATAATTTGAATAAACTGATATGTTTTGTTTTGTTGCTGAGATACAATAGGTGTCATCTAGTGAGATATTTTCATTAGTTTGTTTTATATTTTCTTTTAGTTGCATGATTTGATTTTCATCTGTATACAATGAAGATATATAACTATAAGGTATGTTTTTTTGTAATGTATCTAACTTAAATATTGCATCTTTTGGCATATTGTTGTTTTGTACAATAAATGTTGAATTTTCTTGTTTTAACGGTTTATTATTCTCTATTAATTTATAATCAATTTTAAGTTGTTTTGTCTGTTTTAATACATTTATATATTGTTTTTTATTATTCTTAAACATCGATACTACCTATACTTTATTTAATGGATGAGCATTATTATACCGTTTTAACTTTGTATTTGTGTTTAACTTAGTATAAATACCTGTTGCTTTTAAACTACTATTATCTATTTGTCTAGTTGATTTTCCATCATCTTTTCATATATTAGCTTCTTGGCTTCATCACTTTCAAGACCATCTACACTAAAAGGTTCACCTATATAAAAATCAATAGTTCCAAATGGTTTTGGTACAATAAATTTATCCCAAGATTTAAACTGCCAATATTTAGATGGAACAGAACTAAAAGGTACAATTCTTGCTTTTGTTTTTTGAGATAATACAACTATACCGTCTGCTACACTATATATAGGTCCTTTTGGACCATCAGGTGTTATTGCTACATCTATACCATTTCTAATAGATTTTATTGCTCCTATTAAAGCTTTCGCTCCACCTCTTGTAGATGAACCATTTAAAGCTTTTACACCTAAATAGTCAACCACTTTTCTAATAGTCTCACCATCTCTATGCTCACTTACTATTACTTTTATATCTCCATCTTTTCTAAAATCTCTATAGTTTAATGGCTGCATAAGAAGATCACCATGCCACATAGAGACTATTATATTTTCATTTGGATTTATATCTTTAGTGTAGTGATAAGTTTTTTTATTTGTAAGATATATAAATCTTACAAAAAGTTGTAAGAAATATGGCAAAAATTGAGTTTGAAGATATTTTAAAAATCTTTTCTTTAGCTTTTTCACTTTTTAGTTTTTCACTTTTTGGTTTGCAACTATACCACTTCACCTTTAAGTGAAGTTCTATTTGCTTTTACTATTTTTACATCAACTATTTTTCCAAGAAGCTCTTCACTACCTTGAACAAAAACTTGCAAATAGTTATCACTAAAGCCAAATATTTCACCATTTGGCTTTAGGTCTTCAAACAGTACTTTCATAGTTTTACCAAGATAATTTGCCATAGCTTCATCTTGATGAGTTTTGTGTAAAGCTATAACTTTTTCAAGTCTACTACTAGAGATATCATCTGGTATTTGATTTGGCATATTTTGAGCTGGTGTTAGTGGCCGTGGAGAGTATTTAAAATTAAATATTGCATCAAATTTTACCTTCTCAATCACATCAATCGTATCTAAAAACTCCTCATCACTCTCACCTGGAAATCCAACAATTATATCCGTACTGATTCTAACATCTGGCACTAAAGACTTAATCTTTTCACATCTATTTAAGAACCACTCTTTTGTGTATCCTCTTTTCATATCTTTTAAAATTTTTGTATTTCCAGCTTGAAGCGGTATATGTATCTGTTTACAAATTTTAGGATTTGATGCAAACTCTTCTAAAAACTGATCATCCATATGAAATGGGTGAGGAGATGTAAATCTTATTCTTTCTATACCATCAATTTTACTAATATCTTGAAGAAGTTTAGTAAATGTTGTTTTTTCTCTATTATCACTAAAATTAGTTCCATAGTTATTTACATTTTGACCAAGCAAAAAAACCTCTTTTGCCCCATTTAAAACAGACTTTTCAATCTCATTTAAAATAATCTCCGAAGGGATACTAATCTCATCACCTCTTGTTGCAGGAACTATACAAAAAGTACAGCTTTTATCACAACCCAAAGAGATATTAACACTACATCTATAAAGTGAATCTCTATAATCTGCAAAGTCATAAGTTGTCTCATCATTGTTTATATCAATCGCTACTGTTTTTGGATTTTGCACTGCAAAAGATATTTTTGATACATTTCTAGCACCAACTACAAAGTCTACATATGGTGCTCGTTTTATTATATCTGCACCTAAATGACTAGCAGTACATCCACATACACCTATTTTTGCATTAGGTTTTCTCTTTTTATTAAAATTTCCAAGCTCTGAAAATAGTTTTGCAACTGGTTTTTCTCTAACAGAACAGGTATTTATAATGATAAGATCAGCTTCCTCTAGTGTTTGTGTTGTTTCGTAAGATTGGTGATGATTTAGTTCTGCTATTATATGTTCAGTATCTCGAACATTCATAGCACAACCAAGTGTTTCTATAAAGAGTTTTTTCATAAATTTAAAAGTTTTTTATAAAGCGTGAATTTCGTAAGCGTACTCATCATCAGCTAATCCAAACTTAACCTCTCTAAAATGTACAGTGTATCCAGCTTCTTCAAAAGTATCAACCAATGCCATCATATCTTTATGAGAATTTTCTCTATCAAAATACATAATATCATCTTCTTTTTGTGCTAATGTTTCAAGTAATTTATCTACACTGACTTTTTTTGGTTTTATGTTAAGTTCTTTTCTTGCTAATAAAATATCCATTTAATATTTTCCTTTTGTTTATATTATAGTTATATATATTATAGCTATTCTTATATAAATATATGTTAAAATTGATAAATTTAATAAAAAGGTATATTAAAATGATAGCAAATATATATTTTGGTAGTGATATAGATACTAGAGAAAAACTTGAAAGTATAATAAATCCATATAGTAAAAAAGTGGTTTCAAAATACCCGTTATGTACAAAAGAGGATACGATTAAAGCATTAAAGATTGCTCAAAAAGCTTCAATAGATACAAAAGCTTCAACCATAGCACAAAGAGTAAATTGGCTAGAAGATGTTGCTCTTAAACTAGATGAAAATAAAGAAGATATAGCAAAAACATTATGTGATGAAGTTGGAAAACCAATCTCTTTTGCAAGAGTAGAAGTAGATAGATGTATAGAAACAATAAAACTATCAGCTCATGCGATGATTAACCTTGAGGGACATACAATAAATACAGATGCTATGCCAAGTGGTAAAAAAACAACCGCTTATTACTTTAGAGAACCAGTTGGTGTAGTAGCTTGTATCACACCATTTAATTTCCCACTAAACCTAGTTGCTCATAAAATTGCTCCTGCACTTGTAAGTGGAAATGCCGTTGTTCTAAAACCAACACCAGAAGCACCCCTTACTGCATTTAAATTTGTGAAACTTTTTGTAGAATCAGAATTTGCTATAAAAGATGCAATAAGTATAGTTTATGGAGATGTAGAGGTTGGTAGCACTTTGGTATCAAGTGATATACCTAGAGTTCTTAGCTTTACAGGAAGTGTACCTGTTGGAAATATTATAACAAAAACTGCTGGGATTAAAAAACTAGCTTTAGAGTTAGGTGGAAATGCAGCAACATATATAGATAATTCAGCAGATCTACAATTAGCCGCTTCAAGATGTGCCTTTGGTGCTTTTATAAATAGTGGTCAAGTGTGTATTAGTTTACAAAGAATATATGTAGCTAGTGAAGTTTATGAAGAGTTTGCTAAATATATGAAAATAGAAACTGAAAAATTAGTTGTTGGAGATCCATACAACGATGATACTTTTGTAGGACCACTTATAAATGACGAATCGTGTGAGCGTGCAAAATCGTGGATATCAAGTGCAATAGATGAGGGTGCAGTTTGTTTAACAGGGGATAAAAATGAAGGACTAAACTTCTATCCTACAGTTATGACAAATGTAACTGACGAGATGAAAATAATTTGTGAAGAGGTATTTGCTCCTATAGTTAGTTTAATAAAAGTTGATAGTTATGATGAAGCTATTAAAAAGATGAATAATTCACCTTATGGATTACAGTTTAGTATCTTTACAAATGATTTAAAACTAACTCAAAGATTTATTCATGATGCAGATTGTGGAGGGGTGGTTATAAATGATATTCCAACACTTAGATTTGATATACAACCTTATGGAGGAACAAAACTAAGTGGTATAGGAAAAGAGGGACCTAGCTTTGCAATTGAGGAACTTACAGAAATTAAATCTGTTGTTATATGTTAAAAATTCAAAAAATTTGACATAATGACAAAAAATATTGTATAATGATTAAAGTTAGATAAAAGGAGATATTATGGATATGATTACAAATAGTTACGACAATGTTCCAATGAGTCAATTGTACTCCAAAATATCTCAAAAATATGCTGAGCTTAGGAAAATTGATAGTGAAGAGCAGATCTCTAAAGTTTCAAATACAAAGACAGACTATATTGATTCTGCAAGTTCAACTGGAAAATATGATGAACAAGACTTTGAGCGAGTTTTAGCTAAATTTAAAAAAAGTGATGCTGATATTAGAACTCATGAGCAAACACATGCCACAATTGGAGCAACTACTTCTCCAATATCTTATAACTATCAGCAAGGTCCTGATGGAAAAATGTACGCTGTTGGTGGTTCAGTGCGACTTGATACTTCAATTCCAAAAGATAAAGAAGCTGCAATAGCTAAACTAGATCAAATAAGTAGATCAGTTAGTGGTGTATCTGATCCAAGTGGTGCTGATATGGCTATATCAACACAAGCAAATTTAAATAAAATTCTACTTCAGTCAAGAGGTGATGAAAATGCAAGTTCATAGTAATTTAAATGCAATGATGCAACTGGAAAAAAAGTTAGAGCAAAGTGCGAATGCATTAGCTAAACTAAATACAAATACTGACGATTCAAGCACTAAACAGCAAAAAAATGTCAAACAGCAGTATCCACAACAAGAAGATCCTAAAAAGGATACAAATTTAACAAAAGAGATAGTATCACAAATAGAGATACCTTTATCTTATGGTGTTAATGGAGATGTAATCTCAGTACAAAACTCACTACATGAAACACTTCTAGATATTAAAGCATAAAGCTTTAGTATCTAAACTTTAAATAAATCACAAATTACAAATAAAGAAATCTACGAATGAAAATCATAAACAATATTTTAGAATTAAAAAAAGAGTTAAAAATCAATAACAAAACTATCGGTTTTGTCCCAACAATGGGCGCTTTGCACAATGGGCATATTTCACTTATAAAAAGAGCAAGAGAGGAAAATGAGGTTGTAGTTGTATCTATTTTTGTTAACCCCACACAATTTTTAGCAGGTGAAGATTTAGATAAATATCCAAAAAAAGATGAAGCGGATAAAAAAATATGTGAGCTTTGCAGTGTAGATTTTCTTTTTATGCCTGATATTACAACTATGTATGAAAAAGACGAGGTACTTATAAAAGCACCAAAAACAAAAGGGTTTATATTAGAGGGTGAGAAAAGAGCTGGGCATTTTGATGGAATGCTTCAAATTGTTTTAAAACTACTTAATATAGTTAATCCTACAAATGGATATTTTGGGAAAAAAGATGCTCAACAATTAAGCTTAATAACACAAATGGTAAAAAACTTTTATATTGATATAAACATTGTTCCATGTGATATAATAAGAGAAGTTGATGGACTAGCAATGAGTAGTCGAAATATTTATTTAACAAAAGAGCAAAGAGATGATGCACTTTATATTTCAAAGTCTTTAAAAAACGCTGCTAAATCTATTGGTAGTGGACAATATTCTACAACAATATTAAAAGAGCAAATAAAAGAGATTTTAAATAATTCAACATTTATAGATGTAGAGTATGTATATATTGTAAATAGGGATTTTAAAGAGTTAGATAAAGTAGAGATACAAAATACTATTATTTTAATTGCTGTGAAAATAGACAAAACAAGATTGATAGATAATATTTGGATTTAATAATCACTTAACATATATTTGCTATGATAAAAAAATTATATTAAAAAAGGGAACACAATGAAAAAAACAATACTTACAATTGGGGTAATTTCAACATTACTATTTACAGGTTGTTACAATGAAAACAAAGCTCAAAATACACAACAACCTATTTCAAAAAAATCAAAAAAAGATGTGATGTCAAACTACAGAGCAGTACCTGCTTCAAAAGCAACGATTCTTCAAAAAGGTGATCAAAAAATGTATTGCCCTGTTTGTGGAATGACATTACCACTATTTTATAGAACAAATCATGCAGCTAGTCATAATGGATATGATAAGCAGTATTGTTCAATACATTGTGCAGCCCAAGATAAAGAGGTAAATAAAAAAATGCTTGCTAACTTTAGAGTTGTAGATAATGATACTTTAGAGTTTATAGATTCAAATGATGCATTTTTTGTAGTTGGTAGTAAAAAACCTGGAACAATGAGTACAGTAAGTAAATATGCTTTTGGAACACAAGAATCAGCTAAAGAGTTTAAGAATAGATTTGGTGGTAAAGTTATGAAATTTAGTGAACTTTATATATTGGTAAAAGAGAGTTTAAAAGATGATATAAAAAAAGTAGAAGCAAAACAAACAATGGCTGCAAAAAAAGGCTCTATGATATACAAAAAAATGTGTAAACAAATTGATACAAAATTTGAATCAGTTTCACAAGCAAAAGCTTACATAAAGAAAAATAAAATATGTGGTAACCTTAAAGGTAAAAAACTACAAATGGTTGGATTATATCTAGGGAAAGAGTAATATTTTTATATATTTTTCAAAATGATAATTAAGGTAATTATTACTAATTTCATAGTAAAATAAGTCAAATAATTTATAGGTATACTAAATTACTTATAATAAATTCAAAAGAGAATTGGAGAAAAGATGAACAATCTAAGTATAAAAGCAAAGTTAATCTCTATGGTTACAATTTTTATAGTTATATTTATAACAATAAATGTTTATATTGATTTAAAACTAAACAGTCAAGAGAATAAGTTTAAAGAGCTTCAAGCATTAGTAGAAGTAAGAGGAAATGTAGTTAGTGCATTAACTAGTGGTTTACAAATCACTTCAGCACTTAGAGGTGTATATATTGATAAAAATGATTTAAAAACATTAGCTAATCTTGAAAAAGCTGTAAAAACATTAGAAAAAACTATTGATAATCTAAATAAAGAGAAATATGCAAAACTAAGTAAAGGTGTTGAGAAGTTTAATATTTTAGCGTTACATTCTACTTATCAATCAGATGCATTAAGATTAATTCAAAGATTCAAAAATGGAAATCTAACAGATAAAGATATAATTAAACATATAAAAACAGTATGGAGACCTTTTAAAAACAAACTAAAAGAGTATAAAAAAACTAGTAAAGCAAAAGATCTAAAAAATGTAAAAGTTTATAGTGATGAAAACTCAAATATATTATTAGTACTAATTATTACATCATTAATATCTATTATAGTTTTACTTATATACTCATTTATAACTGTAAAATCAATACTTGACTCACTTGACAAAGTTCAAAATGGTATTGTATCATTTTTTGATTTCTTAAATAAAAAATCTTCAAATGTTAATCTAATTGATTTAAGCAGTGATGATGAACTTGGACGAATGTCGAAAATAATAAATGAAAATATTTTAAATACAAAAAAACTAATTGAAGAGGACAACGAAGTTATAAGAGAATCTGAAGCTGTAATGACTAGAGTAGCAAATGGTTGGTTGTCTCAAAAGATTACAAAAAATACATCTAATCAAGAGCTGAATACTTTAAAAAACAATATAAATACGATGCTTGATAATATGAAGGGTAGATTTATTCAAATAAACGAAGTATTAGAGGTATATACAAAAGCAGATTATAGACAAACTCTTGAGCTTGGTACTATAGAAAGAGGTGGTGTTTTTGAAGCACTGATCAACAATATAAATTATCTTCAAAAATCAATCACAGATGTGTTAGTTGAAAATAAAACAAATGGTATGGCATTAAAAATAAGTAGTGATTCTTTACTTGAAAATGTTGATATTTTAAATAAAAATTCAAATGAAGCAGCAGCATCTTTAGAGGAAACAGCAGCAGCAGTTCAAGAGATAAACAATAACATATCTAACAGTAGTAGTAATGTTCATAAGATGTCAAAATTTGCAACTTCTGTTACAACTTCTGCAAATAGTGGACAGGAGCTAGCAAATGAAACGACAAAAGCTATGGATGAGATAAACAATGAAGTAACAGCAATAAATGAAGCAATAAGTGTAATTGATCAAATCGCATTCCAAACAAATATTTTATCTTTAAATGCTGCGGTTGAAGCAGCAACAGCAGGTGAAGCTGGAAAAGGTTTCGCT
Source organism: Campylobacterota bacterium (assembly GCA_034718015.1). GTDB lineage: Bacteria > Campylobacterota > Campylobacteria > Campylobacterales > Arcobacteraceae > JAIOSF01. Next base: position 32,666 of record JAYEMI010000102.1, read on the forward strand.
GTTGTTGCTCAAGAGGTAAGAAACCTTGCAAGTAGATCAGCTGAAGCAGCAAATGAGATAAAAACTTTAGTTGAAAATGCTACAACAAAAGCAAATACAGGTAAAAAAATTGCAGATAAGATGATTGAGGGGTATACAGGACTAAATGAAAATATATCTAAAACTATTGAGCTTATAAACGATGTAGAGTTATCATCAAAAGAGCAACAAGCTAGTATAACTCAAATAAATGATGCTATAACTTCTTTGGATAGTAAAACTCAACAAAATGCTTCAGTAGCAAGTCAAACACAAGATATAGCAGTAAAAACAGATACAATTTCTAAACTGGTAGTTTCAAATGCTGATCAAAAAGAGTTTAATGGTAAAAATGATATAAAAATAAATAGCTCAGAAAACACAACAAAATATTCAAAACCTAAGCAAACTTCAAAACCAATACCTAGAGCTACTAAAGAGAAAAAAGAGATAACAAAAACTACTATAAAACCAATAGCATCAAATACAAATGATGATGAATGGGCTAGCTTCTAAAGCTAGCCTAATATAAAAATTCACTACTAATAACATAATCTTAACTAAAACATATCATAAAATTATCAAACTTAATACTAATCTTAAAATAATAGTGCTATAATTATATTTATTCATAAGTTAAAATATAACTTGTAAGAATTAAAAGGATTTTAAATTGGAAACAATTGAGCAAGAAAGAAATAGATTGAAGTTTTTTCCTATTATGATGTATGCAATTGTAATGGGTATGAGTGGACTTACTATTACATATCAAAAAGCACATCTATGGTTAGGGTTTCCACATATAATTGGAAATATTTTGATGTATATTACTACATCAATTTTTTTAATAGTTTCTATAGTATATATTAAAAAATACTTTACATATAAAATGGCAGTAAAAAAAGAGTTTAGTCATCCAGTAAGGATTAATTTCTTTGCAGCAGTATCTATATCTATGCTTATGCTTGCTATTATTTTTAAAGAGGAATACTCAACCATCAGTTCAATATTTTGGTATCCAGGGGCTTTGCTACACTTTTATTTAACAATGCATACAATTAGTTTTTGGATAAATAAAAACCAAGAGATGGCACACTCAAACCCAGCATGGTTTATACCAATCGTTGGTAATGTTTTGGTACCTATTGGTGGGGTTGGTTTTGCAAGTACTGGTGTGTTATTGTATTTTTTTAGTGTTGGGATATTTTTCTGGATAATTTTATTTTCAGTTATTTTAAATAGGATTATCTTTCATCATCAAATGGCAGTAAAATTTATGCCAACAATGTTTATACTAATAGCACCACCTGCAGTTGGCTTTATAGCATACTATAAACTTTATGGAGTGATTGATTTTTTTGCTATGACTTTATTTAATCTTGCTTTATTTTTTACTTTTTTAGTAGCATTTATGTATAAAAATTTTGTTAAGATAAAGTTTTTTATATCGTGGTGGGCATTTGTATTTCCAGTAGCAGCAATGGCAATAGCTTCAATGCTGATGTATCATAAAACAAATGATATAACTCTTCTTGGTTTATCTTATGTTATGGTTACAGTTGTTACAGTTATTATATCTGTAGTTATTTATCAAACAATCAAGCATATGAAACAAGAAGAGATATGCATACAGGAGTAAGTTTATGAAAAAATATATTGGTATATTTGTATCTGTTTTTATTTTAACACTAATTGGAAATAGTATTTATGAAGAGATGACAAAAGATGAAACACCAGGAAAAGCAAAAAGATTAGAGTGTCAAAAATCTGTAACAACTTTTGAGAGAGGTTTTAGCAATGATGATATAAAAACTGCTCAAGATCTATTAAAATCTGGAAATGTAGTTTTTAGCTCAACGATAGAAAAAGCGATCTATGCTCAATCAAAACTATTTGAATTTATTAAATTAGAAGATACTGATAAAATTGTACAACAGGAACTTAACAAATATATTGTAAAAAAAGATCCTCAAGATGAAAAAATGAACCTATCTTACAATATTTATGAAAACGATATAAAAGATCCAGGGAAAAAAACTAAAAAAAGTAAACTTTATGCTGGATATGTAGTATTTCAAGTAAAAAATAAAAACAATAAGCTTATCTATAAAGTTCAAATAGACTTTATGGATAAAAAAGGTGCTGATATAGCTAATAGTATTAAATGTTCAATCAAATCTTTTGTAACATATAATAAATAAAGGAAAGCAATGACAAAATCAATTTTTATGGAAAAATATCCAATTTATAGTTTAGAACTATTAAAAAATGAAGTGAAACAAACAGGTGTAGCTGAGATTATAGAATACTTTCAAGAGAAAATAGAATCTCATCCAGTAGCAAAGTTTATAGCAATTTTTGATCACTATTCACACACTAAAGATTTAGATGGTGAGATAGTTGATGGTTTGTTGGATGCTCAAAATATAATTTTTTGTTTTGGGGCAGCAATACCAAATACAAAGATTTTAGCTGCTCGTCCAAGAAGTATAGGTGTGTGTGAGTTTGAAGATAAATTTGTAATAGAGTTTATAGAAGCTCCAAAAGCTGAACTAAGTGTAGTTATGGAAAATTGGTCAAAGGCTTTAAAAATATAAACTAATTAGCTTAAAAAGGTAAAAGTAAACTTTTACCTTTTTTATACTAGTATTTCTATATGAAAAAAATAAAAATAGCAATAAAAAACAAAACAAAATTAACTCAAAAACTTGAAGAGTTATATGATGTTACTTACTATAAAAAACAATCTTTACTATCAAAACTTACATTTAAATCTAAAATTTATCCAGATATATATTTTCATCAAGGTTCACTAAATAAGCAAGCTATAGAGATGATTGAAAATTCAAAAATCACTTTAGTAAATACAAATGGATTAAAAGAGCTAATAGTTCAAAAGTTACCCTCTTTAACTAAAAATAAAATCCATATTTTATATCCATATCTAAACAGTTCAATGCAATATGATGAAAAAATCAAACAAGATTTTAGAGATAAATATTCGATACAAGATGATAATAAACTGATACTTTTTACAGCTAATGACTTAAATACAAACGGTTTAAATACTTTTTTTAAAATAATATCACAACTAGAGGAGAAAAACTTTAAAGTTATAGTATATAGTGATAAAAAGCAAATAGAGCAACTAAAGATTTTAATAAATAGACTAAAAATTGGTTTTCAAGTTATAATGCTTACTATTGATGATATTACAAATAAAGATCACCTTTTTATTATATCTGATATTTTCCTGATTCCCACAAAACAAAAAGCTTATATATCAAATATACTAAAAGCTATGTATTACAATAATGCTATTTTTCTTCCTCAATCAAATTTTACATCTGAAATAATTGATACCTTTTCAATAATGAATGGAACAGATGATCCAACAACACAATTTAAAATAGATGCACTTCTTTCAAATAATGATGAACTTCAACAGATACAAGAAATAAATAGGAATATGGCTAAAAATTTTAGTTTTGATAGTAGATTTGAGATTATAAAATCGATTATATCAAATAATATAGACTAAAATTTAAGAATTATTTGATATAATAGCAGCAATTAAAAGTGTTAAGTAGGAAAATGGCTATATTTATATGGTTATTGCTTTGTTTTTTAAATTCAAGGTTACGCTAGCCGAACATACTTTTGATAAAATATAAAATATAAAGGAATTTTGAATGAAAAAAATTTTATTCTTAATGTTTGCATTCGCAACTGCTGCTTTAGCTTCAGAAGAAGCTGGTAAATCAATGATTGAGGCATACTCTGTACTTGCTGCTGGTATCGGTCTTGGTATCGCTGCTATGGGTGGTGCTATTGGTATGGGTAACACTGCTGCTGCTACTATTGCTGGTACTGCTAGAAATCCAGGTATGGGTGGAAAACTTATGACTACAATGTTCATTGCTTTAGCGATGATTGAAGCTCAAGTTATCTATACTCTTGTTATTGCATTAATTGCACTTTACGCTAACCCTTTCTTATAGAAAGTAGTAAAAGAGCTATTCTTTTAAAGTCAGGTAGCTTTGCTACTTGACTTTTTTTTCAATAAAATTTCTCCAAAAGGTTTAAAATGAATTTTGATAATTTAAAAGATAAAAAAGTATTATATGTTGAGGATGATGAAGCTATTATGAAATCATTTAGTAATATACTTAAAAAGGTTTTTGGTGAAGTTTTAACATCTATTAATGGTCAAGAGGGACTAGAAACATTCAAATCCAATCCTGATATTGATTTTGTTATTACAGATATCAAAATGCCAAAAATGGATGGACTAGAGATGTCAGGTGAGATTAAAAAACTAAGTCCTGATACCCCTTGTATATTAACAACTGCACATGCTGAGTATGACTATTTCCTTCAAGCAGATGAGATTGGAGTATATCGATACATTACTAAGCCATTAAATATTACAGAACTACTGCAAGCTGTATCTGAGTTTGTAGATAAGAAACAATAAGACTAAAAAAACTCTTTTATTGTTTCTAACATTTCATTAGAATCAGTTATTCTATTTATCTTTTCTCGAAAGCTATTTGCACCCTCATAACCCTTTGAATATGTATGTAAATGTTTTCTAAACATAACTACTCCATACTCATTATAATGTAAAATCATCATCTTTAGATGATCAATAATAATCTCTTTTTTTAATTCATTAGTAATTAATTCATTGTTATTTGCTATTTGATGAAATATCCAAGGCTTACCAACAGCACCTCTACCTATCATAATACCATCTGCTTTTGTATGGTTTAATACATATTTAGCTTTTTCTAGATCTGTAATATCTCCATTTGCTATTACAGGTATATTAACAGCCTCTTTAATGGCTGCTATTGCATCATAATCTACGGGTGCTTTGTAAGCACCTTTTTTTGTTCTTCCATGTACTGCTATAAAATCAACACCACAATCTTCTACTGCTTTTGCTATATCAACAGGAATTTTTTCATCTATCCCTATTCGCACTTTTGCAGTTGTTAATGTTTTGTTTGAATATTTTTTTATTGTTTTTAAAATCTCTTGTAGTCTATGCAAATCACCCAATAAATTTGAACCACTACCATGATTAAAAACCTTTGGTGCTGGACATCCACAGTTTAAATCAATACCATCAATTCCATCTATTTCATTTAACTTTTCTACAGCTAGTTGCATAATATCAGCTTTACTACCTGCTAGCTGTACAAAATATGGTGTTTCATTTGAGGATTTTTGGATCATTTTAAGAGTTTTTTCACTGTTATAAGCTAAAGCATTTGAGCTTATCATCTCACTTACAGTATAGTCAACTCCAAAGTTCTTAACTACTGATCTAAAAGGAAGATCAGTATAACCTGCAAGTGGAGCTAACGCTATTACAGGTCTTGAGAAGTCTATTAGTTTATCCATATATTATTTATTATTTATAGCAAAGAGTATCTAAAGAATAAGAGTGTTTTCCAGCATCTTTTAGATCCACAAGTGCTTTAAATGATGTATACTCAGAAGCAGCACTATTTACAAGGATATCTCTAATTTTATCTATAACTTCATATTCGCATAAAACATAAAGGTATGCTACAGTGTACTCTTCATCTAAAGCGATATCTTCAAAAAGTTTTATAATCTGATCTGGAGTCATTAAACTTTTATAGTTCTTTGCAATAGTGATTAATTCATTATTTGTTAATTTTACTTTTTTGACTAACTTTAAAATTTGCTCATTAGTCATTGCAAATTCACTTTTTTGTTCACTATCTTTTTTTAATAAAGCTACTAACATATCATTATTAAAAGATATCTCTTCAAGGTGTTTTTTAATAGTAGTCATTGACTTTGTTTCTAAAACTTTATTAAAAGCTTTTTTAATTATCTCAAAATCATAACTATCTTTTGCTTTTATAACCTCTAATGCAAAATTATCATCCATTGATGCTCTATTTATTAAGTTTTCTATCATTATTGGATTATCTTTTGATAATTTTAATTCTTTTTCAGATACATAATTACCCGATTTTATAGAGTTTAATTGCTCTGATAATTTTTTAATATCTTTATTTGATGTAGAAAAATCTGGATCAGTTATATTAATCTCCAACTGTTTTACAATATCAGCTATCTCTTTAAATTGTTTATTTTGGAAATTCAAATTAGGAGTTTCATTTAAAATCTTTTTTGAAATTAAAGTTGAAAAAGTATTAGAATCTTTTGTTACTGCTTTTAGGGCAAAATAATTTTTTAGTCCGTAATACATTATATGTAAAATAGTTACCACAAATAATACAATCATAGGTGCAACTACCCAAAATGCAACAGGTAAAACTAATGTATAATCCAATATCGCAACTCTATAGTCACCCGATTCTAATGTAAAAACATAACCAAAAATTGCTATTATCATAAGTAACGATGCAAATATGTATTTTTTTAATCCCATTTTAGTTTCCTTTTAATTTAATTTAATTTTACTAATTATTATTGTGTTCGTGTATCTCTCTACAGTCTGTACAAAATTTTGCAAATGGTTTTGCTTTTAATCTTCCAATTGCTATAGACTCATCACACATGTCACATATGCCATATGAACCATTTTTTATACTCTTAAGAGCTTCATCTATCTCTTGCAACTCTTGTTTTTGTTGGTTTATTATTAAACCTGATGTAAAACTATCGCTACTGGCTTCTGCGAAATCCAAATCATCTTTACAGTCACAATCTTGTAACTTTGATATATTATCAACACCATCTTGGATATTACTACTTATTGTATTTTTTCTTTCTAGTAAAATCTCTTTTAACTCATCTATTTGTTTCTGTGAAGCCACTTTAAGGTCCCTGCTTTATAAAATTTTCAAGATTTTATCTAAAATTTACTAAATTACTTATGATAAGGATGGTTATTTAGTATACAAAGGGATCTAAATATCTGCTCACACAAAACTATATTTGCAATTTTATGTGCCATAGTAAGATCACTTAATGATATTATTTTATCACATTTTGCCAAAAAACCTCTATCAAAACCAAATGCACCACCTATAAAAAAATTAATATTAGTTTGATTTTCAAATAAAGATGCAAACTTATAACTATCAACTTTTTTCCCTAATACATCTAAAGCTATATTATACCCAGATGAAAGTTTTGGTATGAAAATCTCGTTATAAGACCGCTGTGCCTCTTTTAGACCTATTGTTTGAGCTTTTGAAATTTGATTGTTAAACAAACTATGCACTTCAACTTTTGCATATTTACTTGACATCTTTATAAATTCATTTACTAGTGGTTCAAAACCATCATTCGTTTTTTTAACTATTTGATAAATATTTATTTTTGTTGCTATAATCAACCCCTTAATAACTTAAATTTTCTAAAGTAGTTCTATGATATTATAACGAATAAATTCAAAAGGAATAGTTATAAAAAATAAAATAACAAACATTGCTATTGGTGGTTTTGATGGAATGCACCTTGCACATCAACAACTATTTTCTAAACTAGATGAAAATGGTGGCATTGTTGTGATACAAACTTCTTATGCGAATCTTTCGCCATATACGAATAGAAAAGACCATACAGATATCCCAATATTTTATTATCCACTTGATGATATAAAACATCTATCAGGAAAAGAGTTTATAAATTTACTGTATGAAGAGTTTCCAAATTTAAATAAAATAGTAGTAGGTTTTGATTTTCACTTTGGCTATAAGGCTGCTTACAATATAGAAAATTTAAAAACTTTTTTTAAAGGTGATGTTGAAGTTGTTGATGAGTATAAAATAGATGACATAGCTATTCATTCAAAAGTAATTAGAGAATACTTAAGAGATGGCAATATAGCTATGGCAACTAAGCTATTAGGATATAACTACAAAATAAAAGGTTTTCATATCAAAGGTCAAGGTCTAGGAAAAAAACAGTTTGTTCCTACAATAAATATTGAAATTGAAGATTTTTTAATACCTCAAGAGGGGATTTATATAACAAAAAGTTTTTTTGATAATCAGCTTTATAATTCAGTGACTTTTATAGGGCATAGAGTCTCTACTGATGGTAAATTTGCAGTTGAAACACATATTTTAAATATAAATGATAAACAAATTTATTCTAAAAATATAGAAATTCTATTTTATAAAAAATTGAGAGATAATAAAAAATATGAAAGTTTTGAAGATTTAAGGAAACAGATTAAACTAGATATACAAAATACTAAAGATTATTTTAATCTTTAGTTAGTTTGAGTTAATTTTTTGGAATAATTCTATTCTCCAAAGTTAAATAGTGTAATAAAAATCCAACTTCATATGCTGTCCACTTCATATCGTGTTCTAAATCTTGTTTTAATGTGCTAGGTTCAATACTTTGATTATATCTATAGATAAAATCAAATACTTTTATATGTAATTGTCTTTTTGTAACATGCATAGCTATACTTGGTATTATTTTTTCAGGCTCTGGCATAAAATATACTTTGTCATCTTTTAGATATCTAAGTAGCACACCAACTTGATAAGAGTGATACTCTGGAAATTTCAATTGATCTATAGGCATATTTACATAACCTAAAGATTTATATGTATCTATCTCATTTTTTACATAGCTTTCAACATCTTCAATATCCATGTTTCTTAAACATATTGGTAAAGTGATATCTTCAATAGACATCTTTTCAGGATCAAATTCTCTTTTTTTTAATCTTGTACTACTGAAAACTTTTCCTATACTTCCAAACATTCCCATTTTCTACTCCACTATTAGTATTTTAAAATAATTATTATTATACAATATATTTAATGAAAAATAAAATAAAAGATAAAGTATTTGAAAAACCGATTGTTAAACAGTTTGAATTTGATGAAGAGGTTGCTTCTGTATTTGATGATATGCTAAATAGATCTGTACCTTTTTATGATGATATGATGAAACTTACAACTACTTTCTCTTTAAAATATTTAAAAGAAGATGATGTAGTGTATGATTTAGGCTGTTCTACTGCTACTACACTTATAAATATTGCAAATGATAGTGATTTTACTATAGAACTAATTGGAATTGATAACTCTGAAGCTATGTTAAATAGAGCAAAACAAAAGTCAAAAGCATATGGTCATAATATAACTTTTTTAAATAATGATATTTTTAATATTAATTTTAAAAAATCAAAAGTTATAATCTCAAACTATACTCTTCAATTTATAAGACCACTTCAAAGAGAAAAACTTATTAAAAAGATATACCATAGTTTGGATGATGGTGGAGTTTTTATATTTAGTGAAAAAATCATAACTGACAATAAAATTTTAAACAAACAATTTATAGATGAATATTACGAATTTAAAAAAACTCAAGGGTATAGTGAATTTGAAATATCTCAAAAAAGGGAAGCTTTAGAAAATGTTCTCATACCATATACATATGAAGAGAACAAAAAAATGATTGATGAGGCAGGATTTAAAAACTTTGATTGTATATTTAAGTGGATAAATTTTGGTACATTTATAGCAATAAAATAAAAAAGGAATAAAATGTTAGAGATAGGAAATAGTGCACCGCAGTTTTGTATACCAAACCAAGATAATGTAGAGATATGTTTAAGAGATCTAAAAGGTAAATGGATAGTTTTGTATTTTTATCCAAAAGATAATACTCCAGGATGTACTACTCAAGCTTGTGATTTCACAGAAGCTGAACCTTTATTTGATGATCTTGATGCAGTAATATTGGGAGTTAGTCCAGATAGTCCTAAAAAACATCAAAACTTTATAGCAAAAAAAGAGTTAGGTATCACTCTTCTTGCAGATGAAGATACTAAAGTATCACAAGATTATGGTGTTTGGCAATTAAAAAAGAATTATGGAAGAGAGTATATGGGAATAGTTCGATCTACTTTTATAATCGACCCTGATGGTAATATTGCTGCAGTATGGGAAAAAGTAAGTGTTAGAAAAAAGAAAAAAATTGATGGGGTACAAGTGGAACTACTTCATGTTGATGATGTAAAAACAAAGCTTCAAGAGCTACAAGTAAATTAAACAGTATGAAAAAACTTTTCATTATTATTTTATTTAGTATATTTATTTATGCAAATGATATACTAGTTCTTAATTCTTATTCACCATCTTTACAATGGACACAAGAGCAGTCTAGTACAATTGTGAAAAATTTATTGAAAAATAATGAGTTAAAAATATATGTAGAATTTATGGATACAAAAGTTTTTAAACCATCAAAAATAAATGACGAAAATTTTTTGAATTATTTTAAAACAAAGTATAGAGATGTATCATTTAAAGCTATTGTAACTACAGATGACAATGCTTTAAATTTTGTAAGAAAACATAAAAACACTCTGTTTAAAGATTCAAAAGTTTTTTTCTCTGGAGTCAATAATCTATCTTTAAAAAATAAACTAGATAAAAATATATACGCAGGTGTTTTTGAAGAAAAAAACCCAATTGAAAATCTAGAAATAGCTCAAAAGATTAATAAGAATCTAAAAACAATTTACCTAATAGGTGATAACTCACATACAGCAAATAAAGAGATAGATCACTATAAAGAGCTATTAACACCATTTACTCAATATGAGTTTATTTACTTAAATCATAACGATATTGATATGATAATAGATAGCTTAAAAAGCTATGAGCAAGATTCTATTATGATGCTTTTAGTGTTTACTGGATTTTCAAAAAATAAAAAACATTTAAGTTATACCAATGCTCTTGAAGAGCTATCAAAAGTATATGAAAACCCAATGTTCATCCATACTAATACATATATAAATACACCACATACACATATAGTTGGTGGAAACTGTACAGATGGAAAAACTTCTGGGTATCAAGCTTATGAATTTTTGTCAAGATATATAAATGGTGAGAAAATGGAATATCTAGGTTTTAGCAGTAAAGAGGGAAATAAAGTCTATATCAATGTAGAAAATCTTGAAAAATTTGATCTAACTCTTGAAGATTTAAAATTAAAAAATGTAGTAACAGTCAATAACAAAAAAAGCTTTTATGAAATATATGAAGAGTGGATTATTGTTTTTACACTTATATCTATCATGGTAAATATTTTTATATTTGTTTTAGCAAAAAAGAATAAAGTTTTAAGAGCTTATTCTGCTAATATTGAAGAGTTAAATGACTCTTTAGAGATAAAAATCCAACAAGCATTAAGTAAATTAAAAGAGCAGCATGTACAACATGAACAAGATACAATCAAAAATACAAAATTTGCAACCATAGGGCAAATGGCAGCTGGTATTACACATGAGATAAACACACCTCTTACATATATAAAAGGGAATATCGAGATGTCAAGATATGATCTTGAAGATATGCCAGATAATCAATTTAAAAAACAACTCTTAGAAGATAATAACAAAGTTATGAATGGTATAGATAGAATGGCAATAATTGTAGAATCAATGAGAGAGATGTCTCAAATAACCCCTATAATTAGAGAAAACACAAATATATATGCAACTTTAATAACGGTACTTAGAATGACATACAATAGATCAAAACAAGTTTCAAATATATATATAAATGGAAAACATTTTGAACTAGAAACATCAAATAAAGACGAATTAAAATATATTGCCAATATTCACAAACAAAGAATTGAACAAGTATGGACTATTATTTTAAATAATGCATTTGATGAATTAGTAAAAGTTCATAAGTTTGATGATAGAAGAATAGATATCAATATTAAAGCGATAAAAAACAGAGTAAAAGTTGATATCAATGATAATGCAGGTGGGGTACCTGATGAATTATTAAGTAAAATATTCGAACCATTTGTAAGCACAAAAGAATCTTCTGGTATTGGTATTGGTTTAAATGTTGCAAAAAAAATAATAGATGAACATGATTCTTCAATTAGTGTTGAAAACAAAAATGGTGGTGCTTGTTTTACTGTTATACTTTAAACTATAATATTAATATAAGCAAAAAATAAAATAACTATGAAAGCAGATAATAAAAATGCATCCACAACCAAATAATCCAACACATGGAATAACCCTTGAAAAGATGGTAACATCTTTGAGTGAACATTACGGATGGGAAGAGTTAGGAAATATCATCAAAATAAGATGTTTTACATACGATCCATCTGTAAAGTCTAGTTTAAAATTTATAAGAAAAACATATTGGGCAAGACTAAAAGTAGAAAAACTTTATATAAAAACTTTTGTATCAAATAATAAAGACTAATTAATCCATTATGAAAAAATTTACTTTAATACTTACTGCTTTATTTACCTTTTATGTTAATTCTTATGCAACTGAACAAAAACATATTCTGCTTTTGAACTCTTACCATCAAGGGATGACATGGGTAGATAATCTAACAAAAGGGGTATATGACACACTTGAAATAGATAAAAACAACATTATAGTTCATGTTGAAAATATGGATACAAAAAGACATAATAGCGATCAATATTATATCTCTTTAGCTAATCTTTACAAAAATAAATACAAAGATATAAAACTTGATATAATTATATCTTCAGATAACAATGCTTTTAATTTTTTAAAAAAATACAGAGATAAAATATTTCAAAAAGAAGTTCCTATTTCATTTTGTGGTGTAAATGATTTTAAACCATCACTACTAGATGGATACAAAAACTACACTGGAGTAGCTGAAATTTTTTCAGATCAAAAAACAGTAGAGTTAATTCTACAACTCCACCATAATGCTAATGAAATCTATATTATAAATGATTATTTGACAACAGGAAGAGCATGGGAAAAAACCATGAAACAAAACCTAAAAAAATATGAAGATAAAATAAAAATAACTTATTCAAAGAACCAAACACTAAAAGAACTTCAAACTACAATAAAAACTTTACCCAAAGATACAATTATACTTATGGGTGTGTTTTTTGCGGATAAAAACAAAGAGTATATAACTTATGAAAAAATAGGTAAACAACTTCTTAATCTTTCAAAAGTACCTGTTTACTGTTTGTTAAATTTCAATATCTCTGATGGGGTGATAGGTGGTAGTGTTATTAGTGGATACTACCAAGGTGCTATGGCAGCTAAATTAGCTCTAAGTGTTATAAATGGAATAGATGCAAATGATATTGATATAGTAACAAAAGGGGTAAATAAATTTATATTTAATAAAAAAGCCCTAGATAAATTTGATATAAGTATAGATAAACTTCCAAAAAATAGTAAAATAATTAATGATGAAGATTCAATTTATAAAAAATATGGATTATTAATAAGTGTTGTTTTGATAATATTTTCTACACTTTTAGTGCTTGTAATATTTATATATTACAAAAAAGCAATAGCTAGTGAAAAAAGTATATTAACAATTCTAGCTTATGGACCAATTATTTTTGTACCTACTATTATTGCATTACTTATATATAGTATTCTTACAAATAATGAACAAATACATAAGGAAAACTTAGAAGGTATCATTGCTACAAATATTACACTCCAAAAGAATATAGTAAAAAATGAAGTTGAAAAACTATCAAATACAACTTATAAATTTAATAGTAAAGAAAAACTATTTAAATATATAAATACTACTAAATATGGTAAAAATGGATATTTTTTTGCCCTTGATACAAAAGGAAATGTTTTAGCTCATGGTAACAATAATAAACTAATTAACCAAAACCTATACAATAAGAAAGATGAAAATAATGTCTACTTTATAAAAGATATAATATCTCATGCATTAACTAATAGCTTAGAGTTAGTACAATACGAATGGTTAAATCCAACAACAAATATAATAGCAGCTAAATACGCATATAGTAAGTATTTACCACAATATAATATTATAATTACATCAGGTGTTTATGAGGAGGATATTAAATCAATAATTACAAAAAAAACAAATGAACTAAATAGCCAAAATGATAAACAAGTTGAGCAGATATTAATAATATCATCACTTATACTTATTGTATTTACTATACTAGCAGTGATATTGTCCAACATAATTAAACAAATATTTAATAACTATAAGAATGAGATAAATATTAAAACAAAAGATTTAGAAAAGCTAAACAATGAACTAGAAGATAAAATCATTAATGAAGTTAAAAAAAGCAAAGAGAAAGATACATTGATTTTTCAGCAAACAAAAATGGCTTCTATGGGAGAAATGATTGGGAATATTGCACATCAGTGGAGACAACCATTATCTGCTATCTCAACAGGTGCAACAGGGATGAAAATACAAAAAGAGTTTGGTTTTTTAAAAGATGATGACTTCTATAATACATGCGATGCGATAAATAATAATGCTCAATACCTATCTAAAACAATTGATGATTTTAAAAGTTATATAAAAAATGATAGAGAAAAAGTAAACTTTTTTATAAAAGACACTATTGAAAACATACAAAAACTTTTAGATGGTACTATTAAAAATCATAATATAAAACTTGTTTTAGATATAGATGAAGATATCTCATTAAATGGTTACCCAAATGAGTTAATACAATGTTTAATCAACATAATCAATAATGCAAAAGATGCATTAAAAGAACTTGAACAAGAAAATAAATATATATTTATTTCTGCAAAAAAAGAGAATGACAATCTAAAAATAATAGTAAAAGATAATGCAAATGGAATACCAGAAAATATAATATCAAAAGTTTTTGAACCATATTTTACAACAAAACATCAAAGTAAAGGTACAGGACTTGGTCTCAGTATCACTTATAATATGATAACAACAGGGATGTCTGGAAATATTGATGTTAAAAATATCTCTTATGTTTATAATAATATCAATTATAAAGGTGCTATATTTACTATAACTCTTAAATTAGAAAAAGAATTTTAGGTGCTATTACCATGAATTTATATATAGACGGTGATGCTTTACCAAATATTTTAAAACCTATATTACTAAGAGCAATAGATAAATCAGATATCAAAACTTTTGTAGTTTCAAACAAAAATATATCAATAGGAAAATCAAACAATATAAACTATATAATAGTAAATCAAGGAGCAGATGAAGCTGATAATCATATTGTTGATATGATAAAAGAATCGGACTTAGTAATAACTGCAGATATACCTTTAGCCAATAGAATCATCTCTAAAAATGCACATGCAATAGATCACAGAGGGGAACTATACACAAAAGATAACATAAAACAATATCTTGCCATAAGAGACCTAATGCAAAGTATAAGAGATAGTGGTGAGTTAACAAAAGGACCAAAGCCATTTAGTCAAAAAGATGCACAAACATTTGCAAATCAATTTAATAAATTCCTACAAGCTAATATATAATGAAAAGATATAACCATATTAGAATCAGAGTTATTATATCAATAATAGTTCTAATTACTGCACTATATCAATTTAAAGATATAATTCTTTCAGACTTCAAAATAATACTTTTTATATTACTACTAGGGGTAATCTTTGCAATAATATATTATTTTTCTGTTACAATTTTTGATAAAAATACTGATAAATTTGATAGGGGTTTATAAATCA
>JAYEMI010000103.1:0-4529 GCA_034718015.1 Campylobacterota bacterium
AATACCACCTTCAGCTGACATATAGATAACATCATCATCACCTACACAAGTAGCTGAAACATAATACTCTTCTTCTTGAGTATGAGGAGTAAATGGCTCAACAATAAAGTGAGTTAATCTATCTACACTTGGCTCACCTGCTGCTGTTTCACCATCAAAAGAAAAGTATACTGATTGATCAGAAGATGACTTCTCATCTATCCAGCTTGAAGCTTTAGCTAAAGTTACATCACCTGGCTTAGCATCTCTAAAAAGAACTAAATCATTCATCCCTCTTTTTCCAAATAACATATCTGGTTTAGCAACTAACTTTTTATCATTTAACCAATTTTTAGTTTTTGCTTGCTCTGTTAATTCTGAACCATTTTGAACCATAGTTGTTTCATATGCATATGTAAAATCTGGAAAGTATTTATCCCAATGTTTTGCTAAGATAGACTTAGCATCATATTCTCGTATTGCTTTTTGTGCCATACTTGTACCCCTTATTTAAAATTAAATTTTCCAATTTTAATCAAATGTAGATTTAAATGTCGTAAAAGTAACACTTCTTTTTTCTATTATATTCTTCTTTGTTAAGTTTTGTAACACTAACATTTCGCCTTATAAGTAACTAAATAGGAATATACTATAATGTCAAAATATATAATATCAAGGTAATTAAATGAAATATGATGTAATTGTAGTTGGTGGTGGACATGCTGGTATTGAAGCTAGTTTGGCAGCTGCTAGAATGGGTAAAAAAACTTTACTTATAACTATGCTAGTTGAGCAAATAGGTGCTGCAAGTTGTAACCCTGCTATTGGTGGACTTGCAAAAGGTCACTTAGTACGAGAAGTTGATGCCTTAGGTGGGCAGATGGGACTTTGTACAGATGCAACAGGAATTCAGTTTCGAATTCTTAATGCAAGTAAAGGTGCAGCTGTTCAGGGTAGTCGTGCTCAAATTGATATGGACGCATATAGAGAGTATATGAGAAATATCTGTTTAAATACAAATAATCTAGATGTATATCAAGATGAAGTATCTGATTTAATAGTAAATGACAATGTGGTATCAGGAGTTAATACAAAATTAGGAGAGGTGTTTGCAGCACAAAAAGTTGTGTTAACTACAGGTACTTTTATGAAAGGTCTTATTCATATAGGTGAAAATCAGTATCCAGCAGGAAGAGCATGGGAAGCTCCATCTACTACATTATCTGATCAATTAAAAGAGTTGGGTTTAAATGTAGGTCGTCTTAAAACAGGAACACCTGCAAGGATTAATGTAAACTCTATTGATTTTTCTGTTATGGAAGCTCATGGTGGAGATGAAAAACCACACCCTTTTAGTTTTAGAACTAATAAAGAGGAGTTTAATCCTACTCAACTTCCATGTTTTATTACATATACAAATATAGATACCCATGATATCATTAGAACTAACTTTGATAGAGCACCACTTTTTACAGGTCAAATAGAGGGTGCAGGTCCTAGATATTGCCCAAGTATAGAGGATAAAGTAAATAGATTTGAAGATAGAGATAGACATCAACTATTTTTAGAACCACAAACAGCAAATGCTGATGAGTACTATATAAATGGTTTAAGTTCAAGTTTACCAATAGATGTACAAAAACAAAAAATACACTCAATAAAAGGTCTTGAGAATGCAAAAGTTGTAAGATATGCTTATGCTATAGAGTATGATTATATAGACCCTACTGAACTTTTACATACTCTTGAAACAAAAAAGATAAAAAACTTATATCTTGCAGGTCAAATAAATGCAACTACAGGATATGAAGAAGCAGCAGCACAAGGGCTTATAGCTGGAATAAATGCTGTATTAGCTTGTGATAAAAAAGATCCATTTGTTTTAAGACGAGATGAAAGCTATATAGGTGTTTTAATAGATGATTTAGTTACAAAAGGTACAACTGAACCATATAGAATGTTTACAAGTAGGGCAGAGTATAGGCTTCTTTTAAGAGAAGAGAGTGCAGATATTAGGCTTATGGACTATGGTCATAAATTTGGTTTAATTGATGATGATACACACTTTATAATGAATCATAAAAAACAAACAATAGATGATGCAATAAAATTTATGGAAGAGATATGGTTCACTTCAAAAAAAGAGAATCTAGCACTTTTAGAAGAGTTAGGTGAAGATAAGATATCAGATAGAATTTTACTTGTAGATTTAGTAGGTAGAAATACAATAACAAAAGAGAAATTTGATGCTTTAGTTCCAACACTTGCTCATCTTGATGACTACTTAAAAGAGCAAGTTATAGTTGAAGCAAAATATTATAGATATGTTGATAAACAAAAAAAACAGATAGATAAGATGAAAAAGATGTTAAACCTTAAAATACCAGAAGATTTTGTTTTTGATGATTTACCTGGACTTTCACTAGAGGTGATTGAAAAATTAAAAAAATTTAATCCACCAACGCTTTATAATGCATCACAAATAAGTGGAGTAACACCAAGTGCTGTTGATATAATACATCTACATATAGATATGAAGAAAAAGCAAAAGTAATTAACTTTTAGATAAAATAAAACAATAAAAAATTAAGGAAAAAAAATGGACTTTTTTACAAATCCAAACATAATATTTTACATAGTTGCATATTTAGTGGGTTCTATCCCTTTTGGTCTACTTCTTGCTAAAAAATATGCAGGTGTTAATGTTCAAGAATCAGGTAGTAAAAGTATAGGTGCTACAAATGTATTAAGGGTAGTAAAACAAACTAATCCTGCATTGGCTAAAAAACTTGGAATTGCCACTGTTGTACTTGATGCCCTAAAAGGTGCACTAGTCATTTTAATCGCATTGGCTTTAGGGATGTCAAATGAAACACTATGGGCTATTGCTGTGTTATCAGTATTGGGACATTGTTATAGTGTGTATTTGAATTTTGAGGGTGGTAAAGGTGTTGCAACAGCATTAGGTGTATTCTTAGTTCTTGTACCAATACCAACTATCATTGGTGCAATTGTTTGGGCTTTTTGTGCAAAAGTTCTTAAAATATCATCTTTATCTTCACTTTTAGGACTTGTAGGGGTTGTTATTTCTGCTATTTTATTAAACGATGGTCTCTTAATAGGTTCAAATGCACCTATGTATTTTATAGCTTTTATTATTATTTATAAACATATTCCAAATCTTGTAAGATTAGTAAAAGGTGAAGAGGGAAAAGTTGTATAAGTGAGAGTTTATATAAATGATTTAAAGTTTAAAGCTATTATAGGGATACTTGACTTTGAGAGAGTAAAAGCTCAAAAAGTTATAGTTGATATTGAGTTTGATTATGATTTTGATGGAAAATTTTTTGTAGATTATTCTAAAGTATCAACTTATATAAAAAATAAAATGATAAAAAACAAATACTATCTTATAGAAGATGCATTGATAGATATAAAAAGATCTTTGAAAAAAAAGTATAAGCTACAAAAAATAAAACTAAAAATCACAAAACCAACTATATTAGATGATTGTATAGTCTCAGTTGGTTTGTAGGTGTGGTTATTTAAAGTCAATAATATATATTATCTACAAGATACAATATATCAAATCAGTCTATAAAAAGTTCCATAGACTCACTTCTAAAAAAAGAGCTTATATATAAGCAAAATGAAAACTATTTAGTTTATGATAAAGAGTTTGATTTTTGGCTTGCTAATATAACCAAACAAAACTAACTGGACTAAGCGGAAATAGCACTAAATTTCGCTTATCAAGTGAGTAAGAATCTAGTTTGCAAAAACGGTACTTTTGCTCTTGGGTGTTTCAAAATACTCTAAATGAGATACCTTAATATTGATTTTAGCCATCTTTTCTTGAACAATTTTTAGTAACCAAGCAGATAAATTTTCACTAGTTGGTACAAAATCAACTATAATATACCCTTGATACATCTCATGAATATGAAGTGGTTCATCTTTTATGATTGATAAGTTTGGAATTTTATAGTTTTCTTTCATTGTATGAAAGTTGGTTTTATCTTTATAATGAGGGAGTAAAGTCTCAAATAATGGATCATTTATATCAATTATAAACTTGTGATCAACAACATCATCTAAAAATTTTTTAAACCAGTTGAGGTGTTTAAAATCAGTAACCATACCATTTTCTAGATCATCACTTTCTAGGTGAACTAAAATCTTACCTTGATGACCATGAAGATGTCGACACATTAAACAATCATCAAGTGCGTACTCTGTGTTTAGTTCTTGTGACCATACTCTATGACCATAGCAAAAGTCAAATTGTTTTGATATATTCCATCTCATTTAGTTTTTTACCTTGTTATTTATTTTATTTCATTCACTAGTTTTAAAGCACATTAGTTTTGGTTCCAAACTTAAAAAAGTGAAGCAGTCCACTTTTTAAACAGTTTTCTCATATTCAATTTTATCAGTTTCACCAGCTAAACTAAACCCTTTTAATCTAAGTCTACAACTATCACAAACACCACACGCTTTTTTTTCATTTGCATAACAACTCCAGGTATGTTGAAGTGGTACATTAAGCT
>JAYEMI010000104.1:0-19579 GCA_034718015.1 Campylobacterota bacterium
TTAAAATATCACTTGTTTATTTCCTTCAGCCTTTTATATAAAAAAAGCTACTTCCACTTCCACTAAAAAAACTATTATTTGGTAAACTGAATTTTGATGGTATTAAATCACTATATACCTCTAAAGCAGGTCTATATAAATCATTTACCTCAAATATATCAAACTTATTTAAAATATCAATACTTTTCATCTTTAAAAGCTTATTAGCTTCAATATCTGATACTTCACTATAAAAATCTTCTCTAAACTGTTTAAAAATTGCACCTGTATTACATTTGATTTTAGGAGTAAATGTCTCTATATCTAAACTATTTTCATTAAATTTCTCTACTATCTCCCCTATTCCTGTAACATTAGCACTATCATATTCATATATAAAAAAAGGTACATCTGCACCAATTGAAACTGCTATAGTTGATAACTTATCTTTTGATAATTGAAGATTGCAAACTTCATTTACCATAATTATAAATGTAGCACAATTACTACTTCCCCCACCAAGTCCAGCAAACTCAGGTATATTTTTATTTACTATAACCTTATTGTGTTGAAAATAGTTTTTTACACTATTAGATACTTCACATAATTTTTCATATGCCTTATAAATAGTATTTGATTTAGTAGGACAACCAAAACTACCTTCTAAAGTAAATTCTTTACAATCACATTTTTTAAATTCTATCGTATCAAATAAATTTTTAACCCTTACAAATCTAGATACTAACTCATGATAATTATCTCTTTTACCAGCAATTTTTAAAAAAATATTTACCTTTGCATAAGATTGCATTATCATTATAAAAGTACCTTATTTAAAATATATTTAGCTACATTTTCTTTTATCAATATAACTGCAAAAAAAGTATCAAATACTATTAAATATTCTCCATCATTTTTATTTTCAAAGTATTCAATATTAAGCTTCTTGCCCATTTCAAACCACTCTTTTGTACCTGTATAATTGTTTTGTGGTAAATCTAAATACTCCAATGGATTTAAAGCCTTCTCATCTTCAAAGTAAAACTGACCCTCATGAAGTCTTTCTAAATAACTTAAAGTCCCTACAGAGTTTAATCTTTCTAACAATATTTGAGCCATACTTCTTATATAGCTACCTTCACTTACAGTTATATCAAAACTTATAAAAGGATGATTATAATTAATAAACTTTGTATCGTAAACTTCTGATGTGATTTTTTTAAGATCAAAATCGATACCACCTCGTGCTAAATCATAGGCTCTTTTACCATCAATTTTTTTTGCACTATATTTTGGTGGTAGATACTCCAAGGTACCTTTTAAACCATCAAGTTCTCTTTTTATAACTTTTACATCTACAGTACCTTTTTTATCTTTATGGGTTATATTTTCAATATCCAAAGATTCACTAACTACATCTAACCATATTGTAGTTCTATATGTTTTAGGAGTTTTTTTAAGATATCTAAACAATTTAGGATACTGTCCAAAAGCAACTATTAAACAACCACAAGCAAATGGGTCAAGTGTACCACTAAAACCTGCTTTTTTATTTTTGTATTTCCACTTTATTTTTTTTAAATATGAGTTTGAACTAACAAACACTGGTTTCTTTACTACTATTAATTTATTCAAGAACTAAATTTTTTCTACAAATGAAGATAATATTTCTCTATTGTTTCCACCAAAATTTATTTTTAGTTTCAACTCTTTTCCAGCTTTTTGTACACCAGTTACTCTACCCATACCAAAAATTTTGTGTGTTACTAAATCATCTTTTTTAAATAAACTATTTTTTTGTATGGTTAGACTACCTTTGATTAAATCAGATTCAGTTAAAAATCTGCTTTTTACAAGCTGAGTTCTTCTACCTTTATAAAATCTACTGTGTGTAAAACTAAGTGTTAATTCATCGCATGCTCGTGTAAGTGCAACATATCCAAGTCTTCTCTCCTCTTCTATATCACAACCATCACCAACTATAGGAAAGAAGCCCTCTTCTAATCCAACTATAAATACATGTTTAAACTCTAAACCTTTACTTGCATGTATGCTCATTAAAGATATGGCTTCATCATTTATACCGTCTGCTGCACTTTCTAGTGAAACTTCGTTTAAAAAGTCTTCTAAGTTAAGATCTATGTTTTGTAAGAAAAAATCCCTTAAGTACCCATAGAACTCATCAATGTTTGATAATCTATCATCAGCGTCTATTACTTTTATATATGTATTTTTAAAGTCAAATGTTTGCTCAAAAAGATCAATAAATCTCATTTTTTGTGTTGCAAGTACATCTTGCAAATCTTCAACTGATGCCATAAATACTTTTAACGTCATTGAATTTTTTTTACCAACTAATTTTGTAAGTTCTTCAGGAGTATAGTCTTTTATTATACTAAATATAGATATTGTTTTTTGATGAGATTCTAACTCCAATTTATCTATTGTTGTTTTTCCTATACCTCTTTTTGGTTTATTTATAATTCTTTTAATAGAAAAATTATCATGAGAGTTTGTAATAACCCTAAAATATGCAATTAGATCTTTTATCTCTGCTCTTTCATAAAACTTTAGTCCACCTACAAGTTTATAATTTATATTGGATCTAATAAGTCCCTCTTCAAGTGATCTACTTAAAGCATTTACTCTAAATAATATTGCTATATCTTTTGCTGACTCTCCATCTAAAATTAGATTTTTAATATCATCTACTATTTTTCTTGTTTCATCATTTTCATCATTAGATTCATATAGTTTTATAGAGTTACCTTCACCTCTTGTACCAACTAGTTTCTTTCCTAATCTATCTCTATTATGTTCTATTAAAGCATTTGCATGAAAAAGGATTTTATTTGTTGATCTGTAGTTTTCTTCAAGCTTTATAGTTAAAGTATCTTCAAATGTTTCATCAAAAGTAAGAATATTTTTAATAGTTGCACCCCTCCAACCATAAATAGACTGATCATCATCTCCAACTACACATAAATTACTATGTGAACAACAAAGCTTTTGAAGTAACTTATACTGTAGTTCATTTGTATCTTGATACTCATCTACCATAATATACTGATATTTTTGACTTGTTTGTTTTGCTAACTCTTCATCATTTAACAAAATTTGATACGTAAGAAGTAATAAATCATCAAAATCAACAAGATTATTTAAAACTAAATAATTTTGATATTTTTCATATATATCTGCTATTTGTGTATAATATTTATCTTGAGCACTTTGTTTTGCTTCTTCTATACTCATAACGGAATTTTTAAATTTAGATATTTCAGCTGCTAGAGTGGAAGTTGTTATCTCTTTATCAATTGTTTTTAAAATCTTTTTTTTATCATCTGTATCAATAATAACAAAGTTATTTTTTCTATTTAATCTACTAATATTAAATTTCAAAAACAACAATCCAAACTTGTGAAATGTACATAATAATGGAGGATACGACATATTATCTATTAAAGAAAATGCTCTTTCTCTCATCTCTGTGGCTGCTTTATTTGTAAAAGTCAAAGTTAGAATTGAAGCTGGATCAATACCTATAGATATTAAATAAGCTAATCTTGTAGTGATTGTTTTTGTTTTACCACTTCCTGCACCTGCTAAAATCAACATAGGTCCATCTATATGTTGAGCTGCTTTTTGTTGTGATTTATTTAGTGTAGATAACATAATTCTTCTTTCATCTTAAATACTTTAGTATACCATAAAGTTCTATAAAAATTTATTTTATAAATTTGCTTATTAGTTTTACTAATAATTAATATATTTTTATATAAAGATATGTTATTATTAACATTATTAAAACTTAAAAGGTTAATTATGTTATCAGATTTTACTAAATTAAATACATTTCTTACTGTTGTAAAAGAGAAATCTTTTTCAAAAGCATCAGCAAAACTTGGTATATCACAACCAGCAGTAACTCAACAAATGAGATATCTAGAGGATTATTTAGGTTCAGCAATAGTTGATAGAAAAAAGAATGGAATTAGACTTACTAAAGAGGGTGAAAAACTACACAATATTGCTTTAAAAATTGAAAAAGTGATTTTAAGTAGTGAAAAAGAGTTATTAAAAATAATAGATAAAGATATCACTTTCATATTTGGTGCTTCTAATGCTATTGGAAATTATATTCTTCCAACATTTTTAAATGATATAAAAGAAAAAATTGAAAATGATGTTAGCGTTAGTGTTAGTAGTAGTGCTGAAGCTATTGAAGAATTAAAAGATAAAAAAGTTGATATGGCATTAATAGAATCTCCAGTTTTTAAAGATGGTATTATATACAGAGAGTGGATTGAGGATGAGATTGTAATATTTTCAAATCAAAAACTCCCTAGAAGAGTAAAAGATGAAGACCTTACCTCTTACAAATGGGTATGTAGAGATGCCAATAGTCATACAAGAAAAATATTTAAAGAACATCTTGACTTAGCTGGTATGAGTGACTGTGATACATTTCAAGTAGTAAGTGAGGCTTCATCTCCAACAGCTATTGTTCAAACTGTATTACATAGCTCAAAAGAAAACACTCCTACAGTATCGATTGTATCAACACATGCTATTGAGGACTTAGTTAATGCTGGAGTTCTATTTGAGACAAGACTACCAAATGTAAAAATGAAAAGAAAACTTTATATTGCATATCTTAAAGAGAAAAAACATGATGCATTTGTTGAAAATGTTATTAGTTATCTTATGAGTGTTAAAAAATAGATAAAGTAGTTTTTAAATCATAAAAAAAGGGAGTAGATATAATCTACTCCCTTTTTATTTACCAACTTATTATCTAGCATATCCAACAGATCTAATCTCTCTTATAACATTTACTTTTATCTCACCTGGATATTGAACTTTATCCTCTATTTGTTTTGCTATTTCTGTTGCTAATAATATAGATTCATCATCATTTACCAACTTAGCATTTACTAATACTCTAAGCTCTCTACCTGCATTTATAGCATAAGCATTAATAACGCCATTTTGTCCAGTTGCAATTGATTCTATCTCCTCTACTCTTTTAAGAAAACTTTCTAACACTTCTCTTCTAGCCCCTGGTCGTGCTGCACTTAAGGCATCTGCTGCACATACTGCTGCTGATTCTATACTTGTTGCTTCTTCATGTCCATGATGTGCATAAATTGCATTTATAACCTCTTCTGGTTCACCTAGTTTTTTACATAAATCTGCCCCAATATCGACATGACTACCTGGCATATCATGAGTTAATGCTTTACCAATATCATGCAAAAGACCAGCTCGTCTAGCTAAAACAGTATCTCCACCTAATTGTGAAGCGATAAGTCCAGACAGATTTGCCACCTCTAAGGTATGTGCTAAAGCATTCTGCCCATAACTTGCT
Organism: Campylobacterota bacterium; assembly: GCA_034718015.1. Taxonomy (GTDB): domain Bacteria; phylum Campylobacterota; class Campylobacteria; order Campylobacterales; family Arcobacteraceae; genus JAIOSF01. The sequence continues at coordinate 5,351 of JAYEMI010000104.1, forward strand.
CTATATCTTAATTTACCAATTAAATGAACAAGCTCTTTATGCATATTTTTTATACCAAGTGCAGATATAGTCTCTTCACCCTCTTTATCTATATTAGAATCAAACTCTTTTTTAACACTATTATAAACCTCTTCAATTTTAGCAGGGTGAATTCTCCCATCTTCAAGTAATTCCTCAATAGTTCGTGTTGATATTGCACGTCTGTAAAGATTAAAACTACTAACAGTGATAGTATTTGGTATATCACCTATTATGATATCAACCCCTAGACAAAACTCTAAGGCCTTGATATTTCTACCCTCTTTACCTATTATCTTACCTTTAGCTTCTTCATCAGGAAGCGGTATATTATTTACAAGTCTTTCAGCAGCAAACTCACCTGCATATCTTGTAACAGCATGAGATAAAATATTGTTAACCTCTTTTTTTGAATTCTCTTTTGCAAGTTTGTACTCTTTTCTAAAGATTGATGATACTTCATCTCTGTATTCATCTTTTACTTGAATAAGCATTAAATCTTTCGCTTCAGTTTGTGTTAAACCACTTGCATTTTCAAGTACTTTTACTGCTTTTTTAAGTTTTTCATCATACGTTTTCTTTTGAGTTTCTAATCCAGTTTTAAGTGACACAACTTCTATTCTTGAATTTTCTATTAGTGTTTTATCTTTTTTAATTTTTTCTAATTCATTTTCTATTAAGTTGTTTAATTCCCTCTCTTTCTCTTCTAACTCTTTTTTTGTATTACTAAACTCTCTATCGTAATCTCTTTTTGCTTTTATTCTTGCATCTTTTAAAAGAGCTTGAGCTTCATGCTCTATCACTTTTGCCTTTGCTTTAGCCTGTTCTGTATATGCATCAAACTTTGCACTATTTAGTTTATTTGCAATAATAAAACTAATAGAAGCAGCAGCGATAGCTATAACAGTTGCTATAATTATTGTCTCCATTTTATAAACCTTTTATGTTATTATATAATCAGGGCTAATATCATATTTGTTAGTTATTGTACTATTTTCATAGCACAATTTAAGTTGAGTAAAAATAGTAATTGGTCGTTTTTTTAATGTTTCAAAATATCTATCATACATACCTGCACCAAAACCAACTCTTCTAAAAGTATTATCTATACCAATAATAGGTACAATAACCATATCAAACAGTATTTTATTGTTTTTAAAACTTGAAAAATTCGGTTCTTTTATACCAAATCTTTTCTTTTTCAAAGGTAGTCTATACTTAACAGGAATGAAAGATTTACCTCTCATAAATGGCACATAAACATCACAATTATCTCTTTTTCTTAGAGTATTTATAATAGGTCTTACATCCACCTCTGCTTCAAGTGGAATGTAGAGTAAAATGTTTTTAGGTTTGTATCTATCAATAATATTTATAATTCTATAATAAACTGTTTTATCTTTTTTAATTTTTCCAATTTTACTACTAACTTTTAACTTCACAAAAGATTGCTTTCTAAAGTTCTCTTTAGTCATATTAAGCCTTTTTAGGATAAAATCCACTTACTATTCTATCCAAAGGAACTAAAAATGAAGTTAAAAAAATTAGCATTATTATCTATTATATCAGTTGCATTAATAAGCGGTTGTACAGATAAAGAAAAAATAGATGAAAGTGCTATTGCAAAACAAAATCAAGAGAATGTAGCTACTAAAAAAGAGGTACAAAAACAAATACCAACATTTAATCTAAAAAGAGATACAGGTGAAATAATTACAATTGTTGCAGATATGAATAAAGGTTGGAGTTTTAAAGGTTATGAAAATAAAGTAGTTTTACTTGATTTTTTTGGAACATGGTGTCCACCTTGTAAAGCAGAAATTCCACACTTAAACAATATTAGAGAGAAACTTAAAAAGGATTTTGAAATTATTGGTATTGATATTGGTCAAAGAGGTGGTGGACTTACTCCTGCAAATGAAATGGCACAATTTATAAAAGATTATAAGATTAAATACCCTATAACTATGGGTGCAGATAATGGAAAACTTTTTGGTGCAGTAAGTGAGTTAAATCCAAATGGATCTATCCCTTTTATGGTTTTGTTTAATAAAAAAGGGGAATTTGTTCAACATTATATTGGCATGAAACCTGAAGAGATGTTAATGAGAGATATTCAAACTACAATAAAGATGAAATAATGTTTGGAATTTTCAAAAAATTTAAAAAGGAAAAAGAACCAGAACCTCAAAAGGTTACAGAAGTAACTCCTGAGATAAAAAATGATTTAGTTATAAATACAGTAGAAACTATACAACCAGAAATAGAAAAAAAACTAGAAACTAATATTGACCATATTAAAGAAGAGACTAAAGAAGATAAAAAAGGTTTTTTTGCAAGAGCTTTAGAAAAAACAGTTAGTAATATTAAGTCTATTGTACCAGTTAAAAAGGAGAAACTAGAGTTTGATATCATTGAAGAGTTATTAATTGAAGCTGATATGGAATACGAAATAGTAGAAAAAGCTATGGATGGATTACCTGCACTTATAGATAAAACTCAACTAAGACATAGACTTGTTTCACTTTTTGAACATGCCCCAGAGGTTGATTATAGTAATATTCCAAAACCATTTGTTGAACTGATAATTGGTGTTAATGGTGCAGGAAAAACTACAACAATTGCCAAACTAGCAAATATGTATAAACAAAACAATAAAAAAGTTTTATTAGGAGCGGGTGATACATTTAGAGCTGCAGCAATAGAACAATTATCAACTTGGGCAGATAAACTTGATATTCCAATAATTAAAACCAAACAGGGTCATGATCCTAGTGCTGTAGCATACGACACAATACACTCTGCTGTTGCAAAAGATTTTGATCATGCAATTATAGATACAGCAGGTAGACTACAAACACAAAAAAATCTATCTGTTGAACTTCAAAAAATAGTAAAAGTTTGTAACAAAGCATATGAAGGTGCTCCTCATCAAAAAATAATGATACTAGATGGTACACAAGGGAATACAGCGATAGCTCAAGCAAAAGCTTTCAATGATATTGTAGGAATAGATGGTATTATTGTTACAAAGCTTGATGGAACTGCAAAAGGTGGAGCATTGTTTAGTATTTCAAATCAATTAGAACTTCCTATTTTTTATGTAGGTATTGGAGAAAAAGCTGATGATATTATCCCTTTTAGTCCAGATGAGTTTGTAGATAGTTTACTTGATGGGATCTACAATTAAAATGGAAAAAGAACATATTGTAGAGTGTAGAAACTGTAAAAGTGAAATTAGAAAAAATTCAAGAAGATGTCCATACTGTGGTATTTTAAATCCAACAGTTACAATAAGAGAAGTTTTTAATACTATTTTTGTTGTAATAGTAGTGATGTATGCTTTTACCTATTTTTCAAAATAGGTAAAAGTATTAACTTATTAAATTAAAGGTTCAGGCTTACCTAATAGATAACCTTGTGTATAATTAATTCCGATATCTTTTACAGTTTGCAAAATCTCTTCAGTTTCTACAAACTCTGCTACAGTCTTAATTTTTTGTTTCCAAGCAAAAAGCTGTAATGTTTCAACAACATCTCTACTATATTTATCTTTATCAATATTTTTAATCAAACAAGCATCTATTTTTAAAATATCTGGTTGATAGTCTAATAGTCTTTCAAAATTAGACACTCCAGCTCCAAAGTCATCAATGGCTATTTGTACACCAAATGCTTTTACTAATGAAATAAAATCTTTAACAATTTCAAAGTCTTTTACCTCTTCATCTTCTAGTAACTCAAATACCATTCTATGAGCATTGTGAGTATTACCCATAACCAAATTTATCAGTTTGTTTCTTATATCCAAATCTTCTATATCTATTGCAGATAAATTAAGTGATATCTCTTTATCTGTTTTATCTAACGCTTCAAAGTAATTACCAATCACTATTTGAGTAATCCTACTATAGTAACCACTCTCTTTTGCAACCTCTAAAAAGAAAAATGGGGATAATACCCTACCCTCATCATTTATTAATCTAACTAAAGATTCATATTTTTCAATTTTCATTGTTTCATTATTAGTTATTGGTTGAAAGTATGATACTATTTGATTTTCATTAATAGCTTTTTGTATCATTTTTACAGTATCTTGGTTTTTTAAAACTTGTGCTTTAGACTCTTGTATTAAGTTGTTTGAAAAAATTATATCCAGTTTATTTTCAACTGCTTTATTTAGACCATATTTTACATTTTCAAAAATCTTTTCTTTTTGTGTAGAAAAACTGATTATAATAGATAAATCAAAATCATATCCTTCAACTTTAAATATCTCTTTATCAACATTTTGTTGAAATTTCTTTAATTGAATCTCTTTTTGTGTTGCATTAATTGTTGTGTCATCATTATGATTTTTAAAATACGCATATTCACCATCACCTAAATAAAATACCTTGTCAAATTTACAGAACTCTGGAATTAACTCTAAGGATCTTTTTTCAAAACGCTCCTCTAATTTATCAATAATATTTTCATTGTATAGATGCTCTAAAGTGGAAAAATTATCAATTTTCACTATTGCTAAAAGTGGATTAATAGATAATTTTATTGTATCTAATAATTGTTTTTTTGGATTTATCATCTCTGAAATATCATTTCTTAATCCAATATACTCAATAATATTATCATTTTGATCAATTATTGGACAGATAGTAGAGTCAACATAATAGTTATGCCCATCTTTTGCTTTGTTTTTTATCTGCCCTGTCCAAATTTTCTTATTTTTTACAGTACTCCATAGATTATCAAATACCTCTTTTGGTGTTGATGGATCTCTTACTATATTGTGCTGTTTTCCAATTAATTCTTCTCTTTTGTATCCAGATATATCACAAAACTTGTCATTAACAAATATTATTCTACCATTTGAGTCTGATTTTGATACGATACTTGATTTATCTACGATATCTTTATATTGCTTCAAAATATTTATCTGTTTGATGTTATTTATATGTTCTACTGCGAATTCCAAAGTATCAACAAATTGCATAACATCCATAGGTTTTATAATATAACTCTTTACACCAAGTTTTATTATTTTAGTAAAAGACCCTTGATCAGAATTTGCTGTTAATACTATGGAATAAATCTTAGGATTTAATTTCATGATATCTCCTAGCATCTCAATTCCATCCATATTTGGCATAAATATATCAGTTATAACTATGTCAATATTGTTCGTTTTAAACTTTTCAAGACCATCTTTACCATCAACTGCTACTACAATGTCATTAAAAAATCTTTTAATAATCTTTAATGTTGACTTTCTAGCTTCTAAATCATCTTCAACATATAATAATTTTATACCATTACAATCTTCTGATTTTAACATAATTTAACCTTTTAAAAATAGTACTATCTCTTCCTCTAAGTTTTGAATATCAATAACACTGTTATGTAAAACTTTTGCACCAAAAAGTTCGTCTATTTGTTCTGGAATCTTTAAATCTAATTTGCTAGATATCTCTTCCAAAGCCTCTTTATCAGAATACTTAGTGTCATTTTCATTTAAAGCATTTAAAACTGTAGGTGAAAATTTTGTCCACTCCGCAGTAGAGTATATAACAGTTTTTAAATTTTTCTCTTTTAGCTCTTCATAAGCTTTTATACAAGTTGCAGTATGTGGATCCATTAAATAGCCATCATCAACAAATGACTTAATAGTTTTCAAGCCATAAGCATCATCACTAAATGTAGCAGAAAAATATTGTTTTAACACAGCTAATTCAGCTTCTGTATGCTCAAAGTATCCTTTTGTATTTAATGACTCCATAAGTTCTTTTGTTCTAAAAGCACCACATATATCATAAATAACTCTCTCAATATTCGACGATTTCAAGATATCCATTGCTGGAGATTTTGTAAGTTTTAACTCTTTACCTCTAATATCATAAATACCTAATGTTAGCCATTGTGTTAATATATTATTTTCATTTGAAGAAACCAAAAGTTTCTCAACAGGAAGTCCCATCTTTTGTGCATAAAAAGCACCTAAAACATTACCAAAATTCCCACTTGGTACATCTATATATATTTTTTCACCAAGTTTAATCTCATTTTGCCTTAATAGTTCTAAATAGCTTTGGAAGTGATATACTATTTGAAAAATAATACGACCAAAATTTACACTATTTGCAGCACTTAGTTTAATACCATCTTTTTGTAATTCATCTTTAAAGCTTTGTGATGCAAGTAGATTTTTTAGAGCATTCTGAGCATCATCAAAATTTCCATTTATCCCTATTACCTTAAGATTTTTTCCATCTTCTGTTACCATTTGTAGTCTTTGAACATCACTTGTTCCACCATTTGGATACAAACATACAACTTTTATTCCATCTTTATTTTTAAAAGTATTAAGTGCTGCTGGTCCAGTATCTCCACTTGTAGCTGCTAGTATTAAATATTTTTCATCTCTTTGTTTTGCAATAGAGCTTAATATATGACCAAAAGGTTGCAGTGCCATATCTTTAAAGGCTCTTGTTGGACCATGGTATTGTTCATTTACAAATAGATCATCTTTTATTTTTACTACAGGAGAGGGGTTTGTGTTATCATCAAATTTATCATAAAGGTTTAAAGCTTCATGTATAGTATCTTCATCAATATCAATCTCAAATGATTTTAAAATATCAAAAGCTAACTCTTTATAAGTTGTATTGATATGTTTAGTTAAAAACTCCTCACCTAAACTTGGTATCTTTTTTGGTACATACAATCCACCAAAAGATGAACTAGGGTTTAAAATAGCATCTGAAAACTCTACCTCTTTAGCTTTTATACCATCATTTCCTCTTGTTTCTATAAACATCTATCTAACTCCTTCTTCTTATAATATAATCTATCTACTTTTGTAAAAGTTGTGTACCAATACCATCACTTGTAAAAATCTCAAGTAAAATACTATGTTCAACTCTACCATCTATAACATGTGCTTTTTTAACACCATTATGAATAGCATCAATACAACTATCAACTTTAGGTATCATACCACCAGCAATTGTTTCATCTTCTTTATAGTTATCAACATCAGTTTTATCCAAAGAGTTTAAAAGTTCTCCATTTTTATCTAATACACCTTTAGTATCTGTAAGAAATAGAACTTTTTCAGCTTTTAAAGCTATTGCTACTTTAGAAGCTGCAATGTCAGCATTTATATTAAAACCTGGATGATTTGGTTTTTCACTATTGGCAATTGGAGCAATTACAGGCACAAAACCTTCATCTATTAGGTTTGATAACATCTGCGCGTTTATTGATGTAACCTCCCCTGTAAATCCAAATTTACCACCATCTTTTGCAATAGCTTCAATACAGTTACTATCTTTACCACTTATACCAATAGCTTTTGTTCCATGAAAATTAAGTAATGATGTAATATTTTTGTTTATATCACCACTTAATACCATCTCTACAATTCTCATACTATCTTCACATGTAACTCTATGTCCATCCACAAACTTTGAAGGTATTTCAAGCTTTGTTAACATATCTGTAATTTTAGCACCACCTCCATGAACAACAACTGGCTTTATTCCAACTAATTGTAACAAAGTAATATCTTGTGCAAATTTCTCTTGTAATTCAGGAGTAGTTTGTGCCGAACCACCATATTTTATAACAACGATTTTGTTTCTAAACTCTTTAATATATGGTAATGAATCAAGAAGTGTTTTTATCTCATTTTGCTTTACAATCATTTTGTCCTCTTTTTCAAAAAAATATGTTTATCTGGATCTAAAGTATCAAAAAAATTTACTATCATTTTTTTATTTTTGTTTACTGCTAACATATAACTATCACTTGTTATAACTGCACCATTTTCTATAAGGTATTTTATACAATCTATTGCATTATTATTTATTCCATAATCAATTGCTGTATAGCCTAAAAAATCTTTATAGTTAACACTTGCACCATAACTAACAAGTGCTTTTACTGAAGGAAGATCATTCAAGCTCATATACTTCATTAAAAGTGTAAAGCCTTTATGATCCTTCGTATTAGCATCAGCACCATTTATTAATAATGATTCAATCTGCGTCATAGAAAAAAAGTTTCTTAAATATCAAATGACTCTACAATTATTTTTGCAGCATTTTTTCCATCTGCTGCAGCAGTTACAGCTAAGTCTGCACCTCTTACACTATCACCACCTGAATAAATTTTAGGGTTTGATGTTTGAAACTTATCATTTATTTTAATTCCATTCCATTTATCTAATTCCAAGTTTAATTCATTTATAAACTCTGGTTTCTCTTGATCAAATCCTAAAGCTAAAATAATAATATCAGCAGGTTCCGTAAACTCACTATTTTCTATTATCTCTACACTTTGTCTACCTGTTTCATCAGCTTGACTCATTTGAGTTTTTAATAAATTAACACCTTGGCTAGTTATAGACTTTGGACTTACATTAAATACAAACTCTACACCCTCCTCTTTTGAATTAACTACCTCTTTTTTACTACCTGGCATATTAGCTTCATCTCTTCTATATAGACACTTAACACTTGAAGCTCCCTCTCTTACAGAAGTTCTAACACAATCCATAGCAGTATCACCACCACCAATCACTACAATATTTTTATCTTTTACATCAATAAAATTTTCAACTTTTTCATCAAAGTTTCTTTTTTGTATGTTTGTTAAAAAATCCATAGCTAAATGAACGTTAGAGTTATTTTCACCCTCTATACCAGGGTATTTACCTTTTGTTGCACCAATTCCAATAAAAATAGAATCATAAGAATTTTCTAATTCACTAATAGTTTTGTCTTTACCTATTTCACAATTTGTATAAAGATTCATACCAGCTTCAATAAGCCAATCAATTCTTCTTTGTACTCTTTGTTTTTCAAGTTTAAATCCAGGAATTCCATAAGTTAATAGTCCTCCAGCTTTATTAGCTCTCTCATACATATCAACATCAACACCAGCTCTTAAAAGAAATGTTGCTACACTAATACCAGCAGGTCCACTACCAACAACAGCTACTTTTTTACCAATTTTCTTTTTAGAAAACTTTGGCTTTAAACCTTGTTCAAATCCAGTTTCACTTATATGTGTTTCAACTGCACCAATAGTAATAGCCCCATGAGTGTCATTTAATGTACAATCACCCTCACACAATACATCTTGTGGACAAATTCTCCCTAAAATTTCTGGGAAAGGAGATGTTTCATTTGAGATATTAAATGCTAGTTCTATATCATTTTGAGCAGTTTGTTTTAACCATGCAGGTATAATATTATGCAATGGACATTTAGTATGACAATAAGGATCTCCACAACCTATACATCTTTGGGCTTGTTCTTGAGCTTTATTTTTATCAAAAACTGTATACACCTCATTGAAGTCTTTAATTCTCTCCATAACCCCTCTTTTTAAAGGGTTATTTCTATCTATTTTTGTAAAATTTAACATTTTTCTAATCTCCCTGCTCTGGGTTTAAAGGTAAAATTGTCATATCTTTTGGTTTTACCATCCAGAAGTTTCTAATCTCTGATCTAAAGTGTTCTAATATCTCTTGTGCTTTTAAAGAACCTGTTTCTTTTAAGTAATCTTTTAGTAAGTTCTTTAAATATATTCTTTCTAGTTCTGTATCATCTGTATCAATTCTAAGTGCTTCAATTAACTCTTGATTCATATTATCTATAAATGATCTATCAACATCATATATAAATGCTAATCCACCTGTCATACCTGCTCCAAAGTTTATACCAGTTTTTCCTAAGATTACTACAATTCCACCTGTCATATATTCACAAGGAGAATCACCAGTACCTTCAACTACAGCAATAGTACCAGAATTTCTAACTGCAAATCTTTCACCTACATTAGCTCTAACATATAGCTTTCCACCAGTTGCACCATATAAACATGTATTTCCAGCACCTGCATAAGCACTACCTTGTAGTTGTGGCTTAATGATTATTTTACCACCACTCATACCTTTTCCAACATAGTCATTTGTAACACCATCTAAATATATTGAGATACCTTTACTTAAAAATGTACCAAACGATTGTCCAGCAACACCAGTTAATTTATATGTTATAGCATCATCAGGTAATCCAGCATCACCATATCTTTTTGCAATTTCACCGGAACTTAAAGTACCAAAACTTCTATTTAAGTTTGATATTTCACTCTCTACAACTATTGGTATAGAAGGGGTTTGAATTGTTGGCAACACCTTTCTTAATATTTTATGAGAATCTTCATTTTTATCATAAGGTTCATTTGAATCAACTTGACAAGTATCAATACCATCTATTCTTCTTAAAACATTTTGAAAATCAAATTTTTGTGCAAATTCATCATCTAATACTTTTAAAAGATCACTTCTTCCTACAATATCTTCAATTTTTGTATAACCAAGTTTTGCTAGTATCTCTCTAACATCTTGTGCTAAGAACTCAAAGTAAGAGATAAGCCTCTCTACTGTTCCTGAGAATTTTTCTCTTAAACTTTCATCTTGAGTAGCTACTCCAACACTACATTTATTTGTATGACAAATTCTAAGAATTTTACAACCTAGTAGAGTAAGTACAGATGTACCAAATGCATAAGATTCTGCACCAAGCATTGCAGCTTTAACAACATCGATACCAGTTTTTAATCCACCATCAGTTTGAAGATGAACCATACCTCTTAGATGATTTGCTTTTAATGAATTATGAGCTTCACTTAGCCCTAACTCCCAAGCATTACCTGTATGCTTAATAGATGTAAGTGGAGCAGCTCCAGTACCACCATCAGCACCAGAGATAATAATCTTATCCGCATAAGCTTTAGCTACACCAGAGGCAATTGTACCAACACCTACTGATGATACAAGCTTAACTGCGACCTTAGCACCTGGATTAATCTGTTTTAAATCAAAAATAAGCTGTGCTAAATCCTCAATAGAATAGATATCATGATGAGGAGGTGGTGAAATAAGTGTAACACCAGGAGTTGTATGTCTTAGTGTTGCAATCATAGGTGTTACTTTTGACCCTGGAAGTTGTCCACCCTCACCTGGTTTAGCACCTTGGGCTAATTTTATTTGTAACTCTTCACAATTAACTAAATAACCAGGAGTTACACCAAATCTACCTGAAGCGACTTGCTTAATCTTAGAATTTTTTAGAGTATTAAATCTAGCAGGATCTTCTCCACCCTCTCCTGAGTTTGATTGAGCACCAATTGTATTCATTGCAACTGCAATAGCCTCATGAGCTTCTACAGATATTGATCCACAAGACATAGCTGCTGCTGCAAATCTTTTAAAAACTTCATCTTTTGATTCTACTTCATCAATTGATATTTCAGTTTTATCACTATTAAACTCAAAGAAATCTCTTATAAATTTTTTATCTCTTGTTTCAATTAATCTTTTTAATTCATTAAAGTCAGATATATCTTCTTTCCCAGTTGCATTTTTATTATGCATTGCATGGGTAATTGCTGGTGCATAATCATGATACTCACCACCATCAAGATATTTGTAAAATCCACCCATATTTAATGGGAACATAGATTTATCATCATAATATGCACCAAAATGTGAAATTTCAATTCTTTTCTCTATATCACTATATCCAAGTCCATTTAGATCACTATTTGCATGCTCAAAACAATCATTTACAATTTGGTCACTTAAACCAATAATATCAAATAGTGACGAGTTTCTATAAGAAGCTATAGTTGCAATACCCATTTTTGACATAATTTTAAGAAGTCCAGAGCCAATAGCTTTAGCACTATTTTTTAACTTTTTTTGCAACTCATAAGCAGAAATATTTTTTCTCTCATAGTATGAAACTATTGATGCATACATCATATATGGATAAATAACAGATGCACCAAATGCTATTAATACTGCTGCACTATGTGGATCATATACTTCACTTGTAACTACTACAATTGATACAGTTCCTCTAATAGAATCATTTTGAAGTTTGTGGTTAATGTATCCTACAGCTAATGCAGCAGGGATAACTTTTTTATCTTTTGAGATATCTCTATCATCTAAAATTACTAAACTTATATTCTCATTTATTACTGCTTCTTTTACATCTTTATAAAGATTTTTTAAACTCTCTTCTAGATTTGATTCAAATGTTGTAGAAAATGTTTTATTTTTGAAGTCTTCATCATATAATTCGTGATCTTTGTTTCCAAAATTCGTCATCACATCAAACTTCTCTTTCATAAGAATTGGACTAGCTGCTTTTAATCTTTTAGAATTTTGTTCAGATTCTTCTAAAATATTGTATGCATGACCAAGTCCTGTATTTAAAGACATAACTATTTTTTCTCTATATGGATCAATTGGAGGATTTGTTACTTGTGCAAACTTCTGTCTAAAAAAGTCAGTAAAATTTCTATTTTTTTGTGAAAAACAAGCCAATGGAGTATCATCACCCATAGATCCAGTTGGTTCTTTAGCCTCATCAGCCATAGGTATAACCATCTGATCTAATACCTCATATGTGATATTTGAGTATTTTTGTCTTCTAACTAAATCATTAAATTTATAATCAGATAGATCTAAAAATGAATCTTCAATATACTCTTGAAGATATTGCATATTTGAAGTTAACCATTTTTCATAGTTTTGAGTAGATTTTAAATAGTTGTTAATATCATCATTTTTTAAGATTGCTCCATTTTTTAAATCAACTGCAATCATTTGACCACTTTGTAATCTACCTCTATCAATAATATCTTCTTCAGGAATTTCTACTGTACCATATTCACTAGTTATAAACAATCTATCATCTTTTGTTTGGAAGTATTTAGATGGTCTTAAACCATTTCTATCAATCAAACAACCAATATGTCTACCATCTGTTAATGATACAGCAGCTGGTCCATCCCATGCTTCAAATCTAATAGCACAGTATTCATAGAATGCTCTAAGCTCACTATCCATATATGGAGCATTTTGCCAAGGTGCAGGAACTAAAGATCTTGCAGCTTTGAAAAAGTCCATTCCATTAACCATTAAAAATTCAAACATATTATCTAAAGACGCACTATCACTTCCACCTGTTTGTAAAATAGGGAAAATTCTATCAAGTTCTTCACTCGAAAATATATCAGATTTTATCGCTTCTGTTTTTACTAAAACATTAAATCTATTTGCTTCTACAGAGTTAATCTCACCGTTATGTGCAATGCCTCTAAAAGGTTGTGCTAGTCTCCATTTTGGAAGAGTATTAGTAGAAAATCTTTGGTGAAATAATGCAAATGATATTTTAAAGTCTTGGTCATTAAGGTCTAAGTAAAATTGCTTTATTGTTGTAGGCATTACAAGACCTTTGTATGCAATAACCTTTGAAGAAAATGTTGGAATATAAAAATCTTCTTCATCTTCTAATGCATGCTCTGCTTCTTTTCTTGCAAGATACAGCATAGCCTCAAATCTTTTAGAAGATACAAGAGTATTTGGTACAACAAAAACTTGCTCTATATTTGGTAATATCGATAAAGCTTGTGTTCCTAGTGCATCAGTATTTACAGGCACCTCTCTTGTTAATACTACTTTTAAGTCATTTTTTTCACAGAAACTTTTAAAGATATCTAATTGCTCTGCATTTTTAGAGAAAACCATAGCAACTGCAAACTGTTTTGGTAAATCAACACCATTTTGCATAGCAACTTTTCTCATAAACTGTTCAGGTAATGATAAAAGTAATCCACTTCCATCTCCACTCTTTCCATCAGCAGCAACTGCACCTCTATGCATCATTCTTTCTAGTGATGTTATAGCATCTTCAAGGTTTTGATGTGTTTGTTTGTTTTTTAAGTGAGCAACAAGTCCAAATCCACAATTGTCTTTAAAAGAAGTTAATTTATCTAAATTACAACCCATTATTTTCCTTTATGATTTTTTATTTTTATTAATTCAAAATATAATTAATATTTACATAATTTACTTGATTTTATCAAAAATATGTTTAAAAAAGTGTTAAAGATTTATTGTTAAAAGAAATAAAAAAAGGGTGTAAAGCAAAATGCTATACACCCTTTAATATAAGTTAAAATTTAATTATAATTTTAACAAGAATAAGTAGTTTTAAACTCAAAAGCAGTTGGTCTTGCTTCATAAGGGAAAATTTGTCTCTCATATTGATAGTGTTGGTATGTATCAATCATATCTTCTGTAAATACAGGTTTTAAGAACTCATTATCTCTAATTAGACCCTCAACTGC
>JAYEMI010000105.1:0-4440 GCA_034718015.1 Campylobacterota bacterium
CAAAATATTTTGGTTTTTTAATCTCTTTTTTTATTAGTTGATTTGGTTTATCTATAACAACACTTAACTCTTTAATATCTCCATCTCTTAAAATAGTAAATTTTATTATTTCACCTATTTGCTTTGAATGGATAATATATTTAAAACTTACAGCTATATTGTTTTTGATTTTAATAGTACCATCATTTTCAATTAGATTATCATCAATACTAAGAATAATATCATCCTCTTTTAACATACCATCAATAAAAGTTCCTTTTAATACCTTTGTGACTAGTATACCACTCTCTTCAATCACTTTACTTTTTTTGCTCTTTGAAGCATAATAATGTTGTAATGAACTATTTAACATAGTACTATAATAAAACCCACTCCCAACAGTTCCATCCAATGTATCATCTTTTATATCTTTTAAAAAGTGTTTTATTACTGTTGGTGGCACTATATATCCTATTCCTTCACTACTTTTTTTTGATAATCCTTGCATTGCAATACCAACTATCTCATTTTTATTATTAAGTGCTGGTCCACCACTATTTCCATTGTTTATTGGTGCATCAATTTGTATTGTTAAAAATTCTTTATTACTCAATGCATATCTTGAATATTCAATTCGTGATATTATCCCTTTGGTTATAGATATATCCTTTCCACCTTTGGGATAACCTACAACTCTTACTTCATCTTGCAAGTTTGGAAGATCTCCTATATTTAATGGCTTCATATCACTAAAAAAAGAGGAATCATCTATTTTTAATAAAGCTAAGTCTGTATCGTATGATAGATATTCAATTGTAGCTTGATATTTTTTAACACTATTTTGTTTTTTAACCTCTATATAAGTTGCATGATGAACTACATGTGCTGATGTTAAAATATATCCATTTTTTATAAACACTCCTGAGCCTGTAACTGATACACTTTTTTTAGATTGCCAAGGTACTAACTGATCTGGTTTACTTATTGTTGCAAATATTTTAACTACTGAATTATTTATATTGTTTGCATATATTGCAATAGTAAATATAGATAAAAGTAGTGTTGTTTTTATAAAGTTCATAATATCTCCTAAAATCCAACTTTACTGTTTACAATAGAGCTATTCTGCTCACCATTACATTTTGCATAAAACTCACTAGCACTTATTGATTCTATTTGTAGATCTAAATCTCTTGCACATGAATCGCAAAGATCATCTATCTCTACCCCTTCAAGGTTTCTAAACTGAACTATATCAAAACATCTTCCTGGTCTTATAAGTGCTTGTTGTAGTTGGTTTTTACTCTCTATATTAGTTGTAATGATGATCTTTTTGTATTTAGATATTAATCCATCTGTAATAGATAAAAACTTATTTAATGGATTTGCACCTTGGTCATCTTGATTTTTATGAATTGATGTATTAAAATCTTCCAGAACTAATACATCGTAATCATGATAAACTATTTTGCTAAAGAATTTTGTAGTATGAAATACAGCTTCATCAAAGCTATAGATTACATTTAAACTCTCTTTATCTTTTATCTGCTGCATTTTTTTAAGTATTTGTTTTGTAAATGTACTTTTTCCAGTACCTGGTGCACCTTGAAGTATTAAAATGGGAGCTTTTGAATTTAAGAAGCTATCTATATATTTATTAGTATCTTCTATAAAAGGGATTGCTAAAGAATTAAAATCCACATCAATGCTATCTTTATAAACCACATTACTTAAAGTTTCATTGTTTATATACTGTATAACTTCAAATGTTGTAAGTGTTTTTTGAAGTACAAACTTTGAAAGTACCTGTTTTATTTTATATATGCAACTATCACAAGCTTTTAATGTTTTGGCTAGTACTTGTATAGTAAATCCAACATTGTTCGATTCATACTCCCATGCAAAATCTGCTATGAAATCATCTTCAATGATATATCCATCATATCCATTTACTTTAAAAAAATTAAAATGTTCTTCTAGTACTTCATGAACTTCATCTATTGATTCAAATTGAAGATTTATATATTCATATTTCATTTGTTTAGCAATGCCACTTTTTAACTTCTCACCTATTAAATTATTTATATGAAGCTTTTGAAAACCATAAATTGAATTTGCTGTTCCAATATTCGGTGAATTTATTTCCATTAAGTTTTTTGTTTCCATTTTTTTCCTTTTTGTTTGATTTATATAATTCTAAAATTATTGATTGTCACCATTGTGACACTTTGACTTTAAGCTGCTAAGTTTTTAGCACCATAGCTATTGCTATTAAACTGCTTTTTTATACCACTAAAATATAACTCCTCAAATACAAAACTAAGAATCATCCAACTAAATGTAGAAGTTCCTATTAATACAAATATTTTTTTAATAAAATTATCGTATAATCTGACAAGGTATTTATCATCCGCTTTATCTTCTTTACTCTTTTAAACTGTTCCATTACATCTCCTTTTTTATAAAAAAATTATAATATCTTTACTCGTCAGGCTTGTGTCATCTTGATTTAAAATTTATAGTTAATGTATATGAATTTTGTTTATATATAAAATTAATATCAAAATATCTTAAAGGTCTTAGAAGTCATAATTATATACTAAGAGTTATAGGACTTCTAAGACTACTTCAAATTTATATTAAAATGAAATTCGAGCGACATTAGGGAAAATATTGTATATATCTATTATTGATGTCGCTTGATTTTTTATAGTTGTCTTATATTCTTAAATTCACTTGGTTGAAAGCTTGTATCTCTTTCAACCAATAATCCTAAAGGTCCTTGAACTTCTTGAAGTTCACTCATAGACCAATATCCAAATTCTTTTTCATCTCCTATGACGTAGCCAAATGCTAGGTCATTATTTTCTTTTGATAGTTCTATTAAGTACCAAGTCCAGCTACTATCTGGTGTAAAGAACTTAGCATAAACTATTTTTTCATCCATTTTTGTATTTTCTGTTTCATAAAGATCAGGTATTATGTTTAAATCATGTTGTGTTAGTAGTTCCATTTTATACCCCTTGCTCTTGTAGTTTTAATAATTGCTGTAATGTTGGTAGATTGATATCTATTTTTAAGTTTGTCTGTATTGTTTTTTTTATCTCTTTTAATGATGATAGTCCATCATCTATTATTTCTATATTGTTGTCGTAGTCGTATATGTATAAATGTAGTGTGTTGCAGTTGTATGCACGTATGTTAATTTCTATATTGTTAGTTACTGTAAAGTAATAGTCGTCGGTGTAATCCCATGTTTGTGTTTGTTGTTGTGTTGTCATTATTGTTTCCTTTACAAGTCACTTAGCAATCAACGGAATTTCTTTATTTGAAATTCAAAAACTTTTAAATCATAAAGATATAAACATGACTATGAGATATATGAAATTAGCTGAGAGTAATAAGGTTAATGCTGTGGAGAGGATTTATTAGTTTAATGAAAGATAAAATATTGAACTCAATCATTATATATAATAATTGTTTACAAAAAAGAGATGAAACTTATTAATAAAAGTTTCAAAGAGTATTTACAGGGGAGATCCCTGTAAATTAATTATGCAGCTTTTTTTACTGCTTTTTTTGCTATCTTTTTAGCAACTTTTACTTTTTTAGGTGCTTTATTAGCAACTTTTTTAGTTACTACTTTAAGTACTTTCTTTGTGTTTATCTTTTTTATATCTGCTTTTTTAACTGCTTTTTTTACAACTTTAGCTACTGCTTTTTTCTTTAATACTTTTGCCATTTTATATCCTTGGTCTTTTTAATTTTTATTACCTTTAGTAATAAATTATAACTATTGTACAGGAAGAATTTTTAAAATAAGATTAAAATATATATATTAGTAATAAAATATGGTATAATTCTATAAAATAATAGATATGAGAGATAATATATGACATTTATAGAATTTAAAAAACAATTACTTGATGCTGAGATAAGCTTACCAAAGTTTAGTAAACTTATAAAAGTAAGTGAAAAAAACCTTCAATCATACAAAAGAAAAAAGGAAGTACCTAATGCTATAGCAGTTATTGCAACATGCCTTGCTTATATGAACTCACAAAATATTGAATATAGTATTTTAATTGAAAACCTTAACTTAGAAGCTAAAACAAAAGAGGGTGTAGGATTTTCAAAAAAGAAAATAGAAAAACATATAACTTAACTTCCGCACCTACAATCAAGTAGTTTTTATATCATTGTTAAGTGAACTACTTATTTTAGCAGTTCTAATTCTATTAAATAATGACAGCCTATAGGCAGTCATCCCACCATTTTCTTACTAAATAAGTTAAAATATATTTTTGAACTTCAAATAACATTTAAAAACCAATATAAAAATGACAAAACACCACCTTAATTCAAATAACCACAACAATTTGATATAATCCACCCATGACACCATTTAAAGTACACACACCATATACTCCAGCAGGAGACCAACCAGAAGCTATTGAAAAA
>JAYEMI010000106.1:0-16047 GCA_034718015.1 Campylobacterota bacterium
TAATTCTGATATTATAAAGCAATCAAACCATTTAGTTGAAACACTTGATGAATTTAGAAGTTTTTTTAGACCTAAAAGCATATCAAAAGATGTATCAGTAGAAAAATTAATTACAGAAGTTTTAACTTTGATGAAACTAGTGCTGATACAAGAAAATATAGAAATAGGTATAAATTGTGATAAATCAATAGAGATAGATGTAATAGAGACTGAGTTTAAACATATATTTATCAACTTGATAAACAACTCAAAAGATGCTTTTAACAAACATAACATAGAAAATAAAAAGATTAATTTTGATGTAAAAAAAGAAGATGATAAAGTTGTTATAAAAATATCTGACAATGCTGGAGGGATACCTGATAATATTATCGATCATATTTTTACTTCAAACTTCACTACCAAAGAAAAAACAGGAGGTTCAGGCGTAGGACTTCATATGACAAAACAGATAGTTGAAAAAACGGGTGCAACTATTGAAGTTAAAAATGTTGATAATGGAGTTTGTTTTAGTATAGTGATTTAGTAGTTTTTTTATACTATATAAAAGAGAGTGAAAACTTAGCTTTAAGATTTAAAAATGATATTAAACAATCTATTAAAAGGATTGAAACATTTCCAACTTTGTATCAAAATAGAGATTTGGATGAATTTCTAAAACGATTTTGAAATATTATAGAAGTCCTAGAATTCTTAGAAATATAAATTATATAATAGATAACTTTCCATAAGCTGCCTAAATAAAAACTATCAAATATGGTAAATACTAAAATCCTTTTATTTAAAAGGAATACTCAAACTTTAAGCAGCTACTTTAACCCTAAGTGATGCTAAGATATGATAAAATTCGAAATTAAATAAAATATAGGAAAAAATATTGGTAGCGATAATTGACTATAATATGGGAAACCTTGCAAGTGTTTATAACGCATGTAAACTAATAGGTGTAAAAGCAGATATTGTAAGTGATCCTTTAAAAGTAAAAGAATATGAAAGAGTTATACTTCCTGGTGTTGGTGCATTTGCAGATGCTATGGAGCATTTAGAGTCTACAGGGATGAAACAAGCAGTTTTAGATTTTGCAAGCTCAGGTAAGCCTATGATAGGGATTTGTCTTGGTATGCAACTGTTGTTTGAATCATCTGAAGAGTTTGGTTTAAGCAAGGGGCTTGGTTTGATACCTGGAAAAGTAGTAGCTTTTGATAAATCAAAAATGGATATGGAAGATCATAAAGTTCCACATATGGGATGGAATAAAGTATTTCATAAAGAAAATAAACTTTTTGATGGTTTAGATGAGCCATATTTATATTTCGTACACTCTTTTCATGTAGTAACAGAAGATAAATACACAATAGCAACGACACATTATGGATATGATTTTACAAGTGCAGTACAAAAAGATAATATTTATGGGTTTCAGCCACACCCAGAAAAATCTCATGATAATGGGATAAAAATACTTAAAAACTTTATGGAGATAAACTAAAATGGATATATTACCAGCGATTGATTTAAAAGATGGAAAAGCAGTAAGACTTAGCAAAGGTGTTATGGAAAGTGCAAAGATTTATAGTGATGAGCCTTGGCAAGTAGCTAAAAGATTTGAAGAGTTAGGCTCTAAGTGGCTTCATATAGTAGATTTAAATGGTGCATTTGCAGGAGAACCTGCAAACTTAGAACAGATTAAAAAGATAAGAGAAAACTGTAATCTAAAAATTGAACTTGGTGGTGGTATTAGAGATGAGGAAACTATTAAGATGTATGTTGAACTGGGGGTTGATAGACTTATTTTGGGTTCAATTGCAGTTAAAGACCCACAGTTTGTAAAAGATATGGCTTCAAAATATCCAATTGCTGTTGGTATTGATGCGATGAATGGTATGGTTGCAGTTGAAGGATGGGCTGAGGTTTCTTCTATGAAAGCTACAGACTTAGCCAAAGAGTTTGCAAATGCTGGAGTTGAAGCTATTATTTGTACAGATATTAGTAAAGATGGTATGCTTTGTGGTGTAAATGTAGAATGGACGCAAGAGATTGCAAAAGCTAGTGGTGTTGATACTATAGCATCTGGTGGAGTAAAAGATATAGATGATATTATCAATTGTCAAGAAAATGGCAATATTGCGGGATGTATTGTAGGTAAAGCTTTCTATGAGGGTACACTTGATCTTGAAGAGGGATTTAAAGCTCTTGAATAAAATTTATGGAATAAAATAAAATAATGAAAAACTGTAATATTGCCCTACAAAATATAGATAAATCAAAATATAATATTCTAATAGTAGAAGATTCAAAAACAGTATCAAAAATAACACATATGCAACTAACTTTTGCAGGTTATAATTGTGATAATGCATATACCCTGAAAGAGGCAAAAGAGTTAATCTCTAAAAATCAATACAATCTTATTTTATTAGATTTACACCTTCCTGATGGGGAGGGTGAAGAGCTACTTGATAGTATAACAAGCTTTACTAAAACACGAATTATTATACTAACTTCTGATAAAAACATAGAGTTAAGGGAGTATTTTTACCAGTTTGGTATTTTGGATTATTTTAATAAAAGTGATAAACTTATACAGATAATTAATGAAATTGATAATTTAATAGTTAAGGTTGAACAAAATATATTAAATAAAGTATTAATAGTGGAAGATTCTAAAGTTGTCTCTGCTCAATTAACTTCAATTTTAGCTACTAGAAACTATCAAATAATTCAAGCTTTTAATGGTTCATCTGCTTTGGAGTGTTTAAAAAATGAGAGTATTGATTTAGTTATTTTAGATATGGAGTTGCCTGATATTCATGGAACACAAATTCTTCATAATATAAAAATTCAGCCAAAATTTTCAAAGCTTCCTGTTATTGCAATGTCTGGAAATAGTAATCCTGTAGTGGTAAGAGAGGTTCTTAAATCTGGTGCAATAGATTTTTTAAAAAAACCACTTATTTTAGAAGAATTTGTATTAAAAGTTGATATTTGGATTGACTATATAAGGAAAGATTTCTGGCTTGGTTGTGAGAGAAAAATTCTTGATGAGTATAAGGGAATAGTTGATGAAAGTAATATTGTATCAAAAACAGATACAAAAGGGTATATAACATATGTAAATGATAAATTTTGTGAAATATCAGGATATTCAAGAGATGAATTAATAGGTCAAAATCACAATATTGTAAGACATTCTGATATGAAAACTGATATTTATACTGATATGTGGAATACTATCCAAAGTAAAAAAACTTGGTCGGGAAAAGTAAAAAATAAAATAAAAAATGGTGGATATTATTGGGTAGATACAACAATTAGTCCCATTTTAGATGGATATGGAGAGGTTAGAGAATATATAGCTTTAAGAAAAGATATTACAGAGTTTGAAGAGGCAAAATTAAATATAGAGAAATCAAATAAAAAAATGAAAGACTCTATAGAATATGCATCTTTTATACAAAAAGCAATTATTCCAAACGATGATACAATAAATAAGTATTTTAAAGACAATTTTATTATTTGGGAACCAAAAGATGTAGTAGGTGGTGATATATATCTTATTAATGAGCTAAGAGATGATGATGAGTGTTTACTTATGGTTATAGATTGTACAGGGCATGGAGTACCTGGTGCATTTGTTACTATGATTGTAAAAGCTATAAAAGAACAAATAACAAATAAAATAATACACTCAAAAGAGGAAGTAGATCCATCAAAAATATTGGCTTTTTTTAATAAACATCTAAAAATGTTATTGGGTCAAAATAGTACACAAAATATCTCAAATGTAGGATTTGATGGTCAAATTATATACTACAATAAAAAACAAAATATTATTAGATGTGCAAGTGCTAGAAATGAGATAATGTTTATTCAAAATAATGAATTAAAATCTATAAAAGGTGATAGACACTCTGTAGGCTATAGTGATTCTAAAGAGGATTTTGTATTTAAAAATCATACAATAGATATCTCAATACCAACAAAACTATATCTTGCTAGTGATGGATATTGGGATCAGTTAGGTGGAGATAAATATCTACCATTTGGTAAAAAAAGATTTAAAGAGATGTTGGAATTAAACTATATGTTAAGTATGGAGAAACAAAAAGAATTATTTAAAAATATTTTATTTCAGTATCAAAAAGAGTATTTTAGAAATGATGATATTACATTAATTGGCTTGGAGTTTTAAAATGGATATCTCTTTATTAAGAAAAGTTATGGATGATAACGGTATCATTTTTAGTTTTAGTGGGACAATATCTCAAGAGTTACTTATGAGTATTGTAGAAACTATTAAAAAAGAGCTAGAGAATGTAGGGACTCAAAATAAAATAAAAGATTCAATTTTTATAGTTGCAATAGAACAGATGCAAAATATCATGAGTTACGCAAAAGATAAACAAGAGTATGAAAATAATAAGTATTCAAGTAGTGGTATTTTTGTAGTAGGATTTGATAATGTAAAAGCTAAGTTTTTTGTAGCAAGTTCAAATAAAGTAAAACATGAAGATAAGATAAAAGTACAAACAAAGCTAGATAAAATAAATAGCTTAGATACTAAAGAGCAAAGAAAATTTTTAAGAGAGCTTTTAAGAAGTGGCGATTTGACTCACTCAAGAGGTGCGGGTGTTGGTTTTGTAGAGATGGCAAAAAGGTCAAGTGAACCTTTAGAATATAATTTTTTAGAGTTTAATGATGATGATTATTTTGAGTTAAAAGTATATATAGGATAAAAATGGAAAAATTAATAATAGAAAAACAACAAGTAACACCACTAATAGATTTAAATAGTGATGAAAATATATTAAAATTTATAGGGAAGTCGTTTCCTGAGAATACATTTGAGTTTTATTCTCCAGTTTTAAAATGGTTAAATGAGTATTTTAGTAAAACAGTAGAGGTATCAGTTGAGATTGAATTAGAATATTTAAACTCTAGTAGTTTAAAAGCATATTTTGATATTTTTGATATTTTTGAAGATAGTGTAAAAAATAATAACTCAAAAATATCAATTAAGTGGTTGTATGATGAAGAGAATGACATTGCTTTAGAAACAGGGGAAGATTTTATAGAAGATTTTAAATCTTTAGATATTTTATTAGTTAAGAAATAGATAGTTTAGTATTAAAACTGAATTTGTCTTTCACTGTTTTTATCATTAACTTGTTTAACTTTACTTTTTTTAGGTATATTAGAGATAGTTGTAAATAGCTCCTCTTTGCCATTAAAGTATTTATTTTTTACATCATTAGGTTTTGTAAATTTTCGTTGAATTTCAGGATGAATTTCTAACCATTTTTTGTAAAAATACTTAAAAGGGGGAGCTGCTGTTCTACCACCTGTTTCTCTTCTTCCCATTGGTTTATTGTCGTCATTTCCGTACCATACTATTGTTTGAAGTGTTGGTGAATATCCGCAAAACCAAGCATCAACATTATTATTTGTAGTTCCTGTTTTTCCAACAATTTCGATACCTCTAACTCTTGCATTTCTACCTGTTGCTTTCTCAACTACATCTTTTAAGATTGATGTCATTAGATAGCTTTGTGAAGGGGAAGTTATGTAAATATCTTCTTTATCGAATACAAGTTTTTGATTATATTTATTTATAATACTTGATATTAAATAAGGTTTTACCATAATACCACCGTTTGAAAATATTGTGTATTTTTCACTTAAATCAATAGCAGATATTCCAAAACTTCCTAAAGTTATTGATAAATCATAAGGGATATCCTTAAACCCATATCTTTCAAGCTCTTTATATACGATATCAATACCTATATCTGTTACTAAATTAATAGTAGCAAGATTTCTTGAGTGCATCAATGCATATCTTAGGCTTACCAGCCCTTTATAATCTTCTTCATAATTTTTTGGCTGCCAAGTTTTTTCTTCATTTGAACTTGATCTGTATTTGTATGTTCTTGAGATATCTACTATATTAGTTGCTGTTGAGTATCCTAAATCTAAAGCTGTTTGGTATAAAAAAGGTTTAATAGAACTTCCTGGTTGTCTTAAACTTTGTGTTGCTCTATTAAAAGATGAATCTTTATAGTTAATACCACCTGCCATAGCTAAAATAGCACCAGAGTTATTTTCTAAAACAATAATAGCACCATTTAAAGTTTTTGTTGTACTTTTATTTGTATCTACAAATTTATCTCTTTTTTTAATTCTGTTATATCCATAAATTATAGCTTCTTTTGCTATATCTTGTGCTTGAAGATCAATAGTAAGCTCTATTTTATAACCACCTGTTCTTAAGTCTTTTATCTCTTTTTCTAATATTTTTAAAGAGTGATCAACTATGTATGGTGCTTTATTTAAAGATAATGTTTCTTTATAAACAATTGGTGTATAGTTTATTGCTTTGTTATACTCTTTTTCATTTATCCATCCTAAAGTTTTAAGTCTATTGATTACTTGATTTGCTCTTGTTAAGGAGTAGTTTAGGTTTTTTGTAGGATCATAAAAACTAGGGGCTCTTGGAAGACCAACTAATAGTGCTATCTCTTTTAGAGTTAATTGATCTAACTCTTTATGAAAGTATCCAATTGATGCTGTTTTAATTCCATAATAACCATGTCCAAAATATACTTGATTTAGGTATCTTTCAAGTATCTCCTCTTTTGTTAAAAGTGTTTCAAGTCTTAAAGATAAAAGAGCTTCTTTTATCTTTCTTATTAGTTTTTTGTCTCTTGATAAAAGCATGGTTTTAACTAACTGTTGAGTTAATGTACTAGCACCTTCTACTAAAGCCATATGTTTTATATCTTTTATAATTGCTCTAATAATAGCATCAATATTTAAGCCATTATGCTCAAAAAAGTTAGTATCCTCAATAGCAACTAAAGATTCTATTACCCTTGCTGGAATATCTTCATATTTTACATACAGTCTATGTTCATTGTCAAATATATTTGCAACATGTTTATCATTTTTATCATAAAATTGTGTTGTTAGTTTTGGATTATAGTTTACAATTTTATCTATATCAAATCTAATTTGGGAATATAGGTATAAAAGCCATATAAAAAAAGCTATTATAAAAAATAGGAAAACTAAAGATATTTTTTTAAACATACTTTAAACTCTAAACTCCCTATTTTTAAAATTTGACTCTATTAATGCCTTTGTATAGCTATTGGTAGGTTTTTTTAATATATCTGAAACTTTTCCATGTTCTATAATATTTCCATCTTTTAGTATAGCTATATCTTCACAAATATTTTTTATAGACTCTATATCGTGACTTACAAAAATAAAAATAAAACCTAACTCTTTTTGTAACTCTAAAATTAAGTTTAAAATATTTTCTTTACTTATATTATCTAAAGCAGTAGTTGGCTCATCTAATAAAAGTATCTTTGGATTATTACTTAGTGCTATTGCTATTACTACTCTTTGAAGTTGTCCACCACTTAACTGAACAGGAAATCTTTTTTTTATATCTAATGGTAGTTTTACTAAATTTAGAAGTTTATCCATTTTGGAAGTTTCACAAAAAAATTGTTTATCTATTTTTGTCATAGATGAAAGTGAAGTAAAAGGGTTTTGAGGAATAAATCCAATATTATCAAAAGTCAAATCAAAATCACTTTTATATTTAAAATCAGTATGTAATTCTTTTGGAGTCATACCTAAAAGTGTTTTTAATGTGAGTGATTTTCCACTTCCACTTTGTCCAACTAAAGCAAGTGAATTGGTGATTTTTATTGAATTAAAATCTTTTTTAAAAAGATTAACAATTTCATCTTTTTTATTAGCAATTGTTAATTTTTCTATAAAGATTGATGGCATAAATTACCTTTATCTTGTATACTTGTGTATTGCTTCAACTAATTTATCAAACTTTATTGGTTTTTCAAGTATTAAGTCTGCTTTGTTTGTTTTTTTAATCATTCTTCCATGACCAGAAACTACAATAATAGGAATATTTGGGTCAAGTTCTTTAATCTCATCTATCATCTCATTTCCTGACATATTTGGCATTCTTATATCTGATATTATAATATTAGGTTTTGACTCTTTAAATTTTTCTATTCCGTCTAAGCCATCAACTGCTGTTCTTGTGCTTTTAAATAATTTACTAAATGTAGATGACATGATATCTCTAATATCTTGACCATCTTCAACTATTAAAAGGTCTAACTCTTTTAAATCACTAACTAAACCTGCTATTTCCATTTTAAATCCTTTTTAATATATTTATATTGATATTAAATCACTATCCATCTCTTTAGGAATCTCTATATTCATAAGATTAAGTATAGTTGGAGCAATATTATTTAAAGCTCCCTCTTTTACTTTTTTTACATTTTCATCTATAACAAAACAAAAAACATCACCAACTGTATGATTAGTAAGTGTATTTCCATCTTTGTCTTTCATCATCTCGCAGTTTCCATGATCTGATGTTAAGACAATACTATAGTTGTGTTTTTTTGCTTTCTCTATAATAGTTCCTAGTTCAGTATCTACTGCTTCAACTGCTTTTATACCAGCTTCATAAACTCCAGTATGTCCTACCATATCACCATTTGCAAAGTTAACCACTATAAAGTCTATATCTTCATCAATTCCATTTTGAACCGCTTTTGAAACTTCAGGAGCTGACATTTGTGGTTGAAGGTCATAGGTTGCTACTTTTGGTGATGGAATTAAAACTCGTTTCTCTTTGTTAAATGGCTCTTCAATTCCACCATTAAAGAAAAAAGTAACATGTGCGTATTTCTCTGTTTCTGCTGTGTGAAGTTGAGAGAGACCGCTTGCAGATATAACTTCACTTAATGTGTTTTTAGGGGATTCTTTAGGAAACAAAATAGGTAAAGGTAGGCTTTTATCATAAGCTGTCATTGTTGCAGTATTTAAAGTTATATTTTTTGTTTCAAATTCGTTAAAATCACTTCTAGCAATAGCAGAACTTAACTCTCTTGCTCTATCACTTCTAAAGTTTGCAAATATAACGCCATCATTATCTTGCATACCATTGTAATCAAAACTAATAGGTTCTATAAACTCATCAAAGATATCATTTGAATACTGTAGTTTTATATATTCATCTATAGAGATTTCAGAGTTATTTTCACCTTTAACTATTTGGTTATATGCTTTTTGGATTCTATCCCAGTTATTATCTCTATCCATACCATAAAATCTTCCACCCAAGGTTGCTATTGATATATATTCATCACATATTTCAGTTATTTGATTAATATATTTTTTTGCACAATTAGGTGCTACATCTCTACCATCTGTAATTAGATGTAAAAATACTTTTTTATTATTTTGTTTTCCTATCTTTGCTAAAGCGATGATGTGATCTATATGTGAATGCACTCCACCATCACTTAGAAGTCCAATTATATGTAAATTGTTTGAGTTTTCTATAGTTTTTTTTAAAACTTTATTATCTTTTAGTGTATTGTCCTTAATAGCAAGATTTACTTTTACTAAATCCTGATATAAAACCCTACCACTACCTATGCTCATATGACCTACTTCACTATTTCCCATTTGCCCATTTGGAAGTCCTACATGCTCACCATAAGTTTTTATTAAACTGTATGGAACCTCTTTGAAAAGTTTGTCGTATGTTGGTTTGTTTGCATTACAAAATGCATTATAATCACAAGAGCTATTATGCCCTATACCATCTGTTATTATTAATATCGCTTTGTTTGTTGACATGTGAATTTTAACCTTAATATAGTTTTAGATATAATCTTATTTATTTTTAGACTTCAAGTCTTAATTATTCTAACATAACACATCTTCAAAAAGGTTAAAAATTTGTTTTATTGGTTTTACAGACACCTAGATATTAATATATTTCAATATATCACAATTCGTGCAGGAATCGCTTTCTTTTTTGCATTTCTTTTTACAGTATTTTTAATGCCAAAGTTTATTGCTTGGGCAAAAAAAAGAAAAGCTAGCCAACCTATCTATGAGCATGCTCCAGATGCTCATCAATTAAAAGTAGGAACCCCTACCATGGGTGGAATTGTATTTGTAGCTTCAACTCTAATAGCTACAGTTTTAACAGCAAAATTAAACAATATTTATGTAATAGGTGCATTAGTCACTATTGCACTTTTTAGTTTAATAGGTATTAAAGATGATCTTGCAAAAATATCATCAAATAAAAATGATGAAGGTTTAACTGCTAAAGCTAAATTAGTCTTGCAAATATTTTCTGGTATTTTAGTAAGTTGTATATTATTTTATGGATCACACTCAACAGAACTTTTTATTCCGTTTTATAAATATCCACTTTTTGATATGGGATTTTACGCTATGATTTTTTGGATATTAGTAATGACTGCGACAACAAATGCTGTTAATTTAACAGATGGTTTAGATGGACTAGCTACAGTACCATCTATAATGGCATTTTTCTCTTTATCTTTACTTGTATATATAACAGGACACGCAGTTTTAAGTAACTATCTTTTAATGCCAAATATTCAATTAACAGGTGAAGTAGCTATTGTTGGTGCAGCTTTTATGGGTAGTTTAATCGCTTTTTTATGGTATAACTCACATCCAGCAGAAGTGTTTATGGGTGATACAGGAAGTTTAGCTATTGGTGGATTCTTAGGTTATATGGCAATTGTTGCAAAAAGTGAAGTTCTACTTATTTTAATAGGTTTTATTTTTGTAATTGAAGCAGTTTCAGTAATACTACAAGTTGGTAGCTTTAAATATAGGAAAAAAAGAGTTTTTCTTATGGCTCCTATACATCATCATTTTGAGCAAAAAGGGTGGATTGAAAATAAAATTATTGTAAGGTTTTGGATCATTGCATTTATGACAAATCTTCTCGCTTTAGCTAGTTTAAAAATCAGATAAGTTAGTAAAACTTATCTAAATAGTTATTAAACACTTTTTAGATATAATCGCCAAATTTTAATCCCAAGTAAAGCAAATAAAAAAGAACGCAAAGGTAATAATCAAGTGAAAATTGTAACAGGTGTAGTTGGTAATGATATCCATGTAGTTGCCAACAGACTAATAGATATCTCTTTACAAAGTAGGGGGTATGAAGTATTTAATTTAGGTGTTAATACACACTTGGTTGAGTTTATTGATGCGGTTATTGAAACTGATGCAAAGGTATTGCTTATCTCATCACTTAATGGTGAAGCTGAAGGTTGGTGTAGAGACTTATATCTTCTAAAAGATAAGTATGATTTAAAAGATGTGACATTTGTCATTGGTGGGAACTTAAGTGTTGGTGAGGGTGATGCTAGTACTATTATCCCTAAGTTCAAAGAGTATGGATTTGATTTGGTATTTCATCAAACAGATTTAATGGATGGACTTGATACAATGGAAACTTTTATAAAGGAATCTAAATAATGAGTTTACTTCAAAGAGATAGGGAACTAATAGTATCAAATGAATTTGTAAAAGAGTTTGATTTTGCCGAAGTAGAAGAGTTTGTAAAAGGTGCTAGTAAAAATCTTTTTATATCACATAAGTTTAAAACAAACAAAGGAACAACATTAGTTCAACCTCGTGGTGGGTTTCCTACTTATGATAAGATGTTTGAACTATACAAAGAGTTTAAAGCAGTAGATGTAGATGTTTTGCCAATGACTATTGATAGTAACACAAGACTAAATGACTATTCTCAAGCTGCTAAGATGTTAAAATTATCTGAAGATGAAAATAAAGACTTTTTAAATGGTTTTCCACTTATAAATCATGGGTATAAGAAAGCTAGAAAAATGATAACACATTTTGATACACCTATTAGTTTAAGACATGGAACACCAGATGCTAGACTTTTAGTTGATATGGCAATAGCTAGTGGTGCTTTTGAGATAGAGGGTGGACCTATTACTTATATACTTCCTTACTCAAAAAACTTCCCTCAAGATAAAGCATTTTTATATTGGAAACATGTAGAGAGAGTGACAGCTAAATATTCAACTTTAAATGAGCCAATAAATAGAGAATCGTTTGGACCTTTAACTGCAACACTTGTACCACCAGTTATAACTATAGTTATACAAATAGCTGAGATGTTATTGTCTTTAGAGGAGGGTGTTAAATCTTTTTCTGTTAGTTTTGCTCAGACAGGAAGTGTAAATCAAGATTTAGTTACTGCAAAAGTTTTAAGAAAGTTAGCAAAAAAATATGCTGATATAATAAGTTGTGGAGATGCTACAATTAATCTTGTTTATCATCAATGGATGGGAGCTTTCCCTAGAGATAAACATAAATCAGACAGTTTAATAGATATGGGTGCTATGATGGCTGGACTTGTTGGTGCTGATAAAATTATCACAAAAACGAGAGCTGAAGCATTTGGAATCCCTACAAAAGAGGATAATGCACAAGCTGTATCAAATGTAAAATATATTTTAAATACAATGCGTGGTATTCCAAACTTTGTAGACCCAGAAGAGGAAGAAAATCTTACAAGAGAGGTTGATGAGGTATTTGAGGCTATATTTAATGATAAAGCAGATACTTTATGGAGAAAGATATTTAATAGTATTAAAAATGGTATTATAGATGTTCCTTTCTCTCCACATATTATAAATAACAATGAGCTTATAACTGTAAGAGATGATCAAAGTAATATTAGAATATACAAAAAAGGGAAACTTCCAATCTCTGATAAAAGTTTTAAATTTGAACAATCAAAATTAAGACTAGGTGAAAATCCAGATTCAGTTGTAAATCAAATTATTAAAGATATTGGGGTGATGCTATGAGTAAAGTATTAGTAGATATAGGTAGTACATATTTTAAAGTAGCAACTCATAAGAAAATAGAGCATCACTTTAGAAATTTTGATATAAGTATATATGATGATTTAACAACTAAATGTGGTGATATACTTATGAACCACAAAAAAGAGGATATCCATATTTGTAGTTCTGCAAATGGTGGTTTAAGTACTCTTATTATTGGAATAACAGAGTCGTTTAGTTTGAAGTATGCAAGTAGTATAGCTTACAATTCAGGAATCAATATAATAGAATCAATTTTATATAGTGAGATTAAAACAGCAGTAAAACCAGAAAATACAATAGATGTTGTTATTGTTGTTGGTGGAATTGATAGTAGTAAAAATATTTTTGACAAAAACCTTATTGATTACTTGGAAAATATCAATTATCAAAATATTGTATATGTGGGAAGTTCTAGTCAAACTCAGTTTTTAACTACATATATACAAAATCTTGTAGTTTTACCAAATATTATAGATGATAAACTAAAGATATATGAGGATGATTTAAAAGAGTATTTAACAAATCTATACGCAAGTGATATTGAGGGGAAAGAGGATATAAAAGATCTTTATGAACTAACCACAAATCAAATATACTCTACACCATATATCGTAAATCAAGCTTTACCACATATACATACTTTACTTGATGTAGCTGATCCATTTATCGTTATTGATATAGGAGGTGCTACTACTGATATACACTATAGTAAAGATTTAGTTGATGACAATATTGTAACTTCAAATGAGTATGATAGATTAGTTTTTAAAAAACTTGGAGTTTATAAAAGTGCAGATAGCTTAGTGTTTAGTGCAAAAAATAATGAATATGTATATGAACTTTTAAGTTATCTTAATAAAACAGAAAATATTATGGATAATAGGGATGAAGAAGCTACAAAACTTTTAATGCAGCTATCTATTTTTCTTGTTTTATATAAAGTATCTTTTCATCATAAATTATATTTAAATATCAAACTAACTTCATTAAATAGTATAGTTCTAACTGGTGGTATAACAAAGGTTTTAAATAAAGATGAGATGGAAGATATTGTCTCATTTTTTTATAAAAAAATATTAAACTATGAAACAATACCAAATGTTGTGGTTGATAATAACTATGCAATTTGGACTTTAGGATCTAAATAGATGAAAAATTTTTACAGTGTTATAATAGGAACAGAGCTTTTAAATGGTAGAAGAGAAGATGCACACTTTTCATTTTTTAATGAAGAGTTATTAAAAAGAGGCTGGGAACAAAAAGCCTCTTTTGTGATAAAAGATGAACCACCTTTTATTGAAGAGGTTTTTAAATTGATAAAAAATGACCCTGATGCTGTATTATTCTCTTTTGGTGGTATTGGTGCAACACCCGATGACTATACAAGAGTTGCTGCAGCAAATGTATTTACAAATGGTAATATGGAGATAAATGAGGGAGCAAAAAAGTGTATTATTGATAAGTTTGGAGATGAATCTTATCCTCATAGAATCAATATGGCAAACTTACCTTTAGATGCGAGTTTATTAAAAAATGTAGTTACAAATATACCTGGCTTTGGACTTGAAAATAGATACTTTTTTGTTCCAGGATTTCCATCTATGGCACAAAGTATGATAATAGAGGCTTTAGATAAATTTTATCCTAAAAATAAACAAAAATATAGACTGTCTTTAAAAGCACTATGTAGTGAAAATATGATAATAGATACTATGAAAAAAATACCATCAAATATAGATATCTCTTCTTTACCTCAAATTGATGGTGAAAAAAGAGCTGTTGTTATCTCTATTGCTTCTTATGAGAAAGATAAAGCAGAAAAATATTTTGGATTGTTTGTTGACTTTTTAGATAATAATAAAATAGAGTATAAGTTAGAAGATATTTAGAATTACTAAATATCTAAAACTGTAAATACTTTTTCTTGAACTTTCTTTAAACTTTCAAATGGTTTAGTTAAGTAGTTTTTAGCACCAAACTTATGCGATTCTATTGTTCTTTCTAGTGTTGAGTATGCAGTCATCATTATAACTTCAACTTCAGGATTATTCTCTTTAATTTTTTTAAGTACCTCTATTCCATCCATTTGCGGCATCATAATATCCAATAAAACCAAATCAAATCCACCTGCTTGTATGCTATTTAGTGCATCAATAGGATTATTAAAAGTTACAATCTCTAATTTACCTGATCTTTTTAGAAAAGTTTCTAGTACTTCTAAAATGTCTTTTTCATCATCAACAATTGCTATTTTAGCCATATTTAATTCCCTTATTTTTAAGTACGATTATTGTATCATAAAATAGATTATTTAAAGAAGGGATGTAATGGAAATAGATACAAATATATTTTTTGATGAATTTTTAAACAAGTTAGCCCAAATGGAAAACTCCTTAGTTGATGCTAGAACCAATTTAGATAATTTAGAAAAAATTAATGAGATATTCAGAGCAATTCATACTGTTAAAGGTGTAGCAGATCTGTTGTGTTTTTTTGATATAGTTCATGTAGCGCATAAAGCTGAAGATTTACTAGGAGAGATTAGAGAGGGAAAAGTAAAATTTACAATTCAAATTTGCGATCTATTTATTGAGTTAAAAAAGTTTGTAAAAATTATCATAGAAGAGAAATTAAATGGATATGACATTGATGAAGAGCAAGAAAAGTTATTTCTTCTTTTTGAAAAAGAGTTCTTAAAATATATGGCTAAATCAATTTTAATAATCGATAATTCTGAATTTACAAAAAAATTTATTGAGAAAGTAAGATTAGATATAAAACACAATATCATTATCGCTTCAACACAGCAAGATGCTATAGATACAATAAGGTCTAGACAAATAGGGTTAGTTTTTAGTGATTTTAGTACAAATACAAAAGATGGCTTAGGTACAATTATAAAACTAAGAGGTGATAGTAAGTATCAAGAGCTTCCAATAGTGATAATAACAAATGAGAAAAAAGAAGATCTAATAAATATAGGTAAAGTTACAAAAGCAAAGGCTTGGTTAGCAAAACCTTTTAAAGAGGATCAGTTTAAAGCTATAGTAGATAAGTTTTTACCCTCCACCACATAAACCTTTGTAGTTTGTATTTTTTATCTTTTCTAGATAAACTAAAGTATGCTCAAGTACTTTTTTTTCCTCAACTAATGGCTGCATCTCTTGATTTTTATCAGTAAGAGATAATTTTTGATTTTTTACTAAATCCATCACTTCAGTCTCTAGTTCTTTTAATCTATCATTTATGATATTGATCATTTTCATATTGTTGCCTTTTATTTATATAA
>JAYEMI010000106.1:16147-19344 GCA_034718015.1 Campylobacterota bacterium
TTATCAGTTTTATTGCTTCATCAAATGTACCACCACCTAAGTTAACTAAAAAATTTGCATGAATAGAGCTAAATGCCATAGACCCAACCCTAAAACCTTTTAATCCTACTTTTTCTATCAAGTATCCAGCACTATGTTCTTTTGGATTTTTAAAACAGCTTCCTGCACTTGGTAGATTTGGTTGGTTATCTCTCATCTTTACAAATTCTTTTTGACTTTCTATTTTATATCCATACTCTATATCAAAAACAACTTCAAAAATCACACCTTTTATATCAGTGTATCTATATGAGTAGTTAATCTCATCTTTTAAAATAACACCATCTTGAGTTGTGATATTGTTTATATAGTTAAATATCTCCCATTGTTTTAGACCGGCGTTCATTTTTGTTAAACCACCAACTGTTCCAGGTAATTTAGCAAGAAATTCTAGATTTGCAATATTGTTTTTTTTGCAATATGTTAAAAGCTTTCCGCTACTAGTTGCTGCACCTACAATTAACTTATCACCTTTTTGAATAATATAATCAAACTCCTCACCTAAAATAGCCAATAAAGGTGGCTTATTTGAGACTAAGAGATTGTTTGCTTTACCTATAATTTTATATTTTTCATAGTTATCAATTTCATTAATAATTTTAACTTTTGCCTTAGGTCCAATATTTATAGATGAGTACTTCTTAAAATCTATTACTTTATCCATTTTACGAGTTTCTTAACTCTTTGTACTCTGTAGGGATTAAAAAATCTTCAGCTTTGATTAAATCATCGTAAAAGCCATTTTCAAATCCTAAAGAGTAGAGTTTATCTAATGCTTTATATTGAAGATCACTTAACTCTATTGAATCATCGTTTGCATAAAGATCTAAATATGTTTGCAGTGTTTCATGGTCAACTCTTATAAGGTCTCTCTCTATTAACATTTTAGATAATAATAGCTTATTTGAGTTTGCCACTTTTACAGCATTTATTAAAGTGTTTTCATACTCTATTGCTTTATTTAACGGAATTGATCTTCTTAAACACATACCACCCAAAGGTAAAGGCAGATCAGGTCCAGCTAAACTTTGCCATATATCCCATAACTCTTTTTCAACTTCTAGGTTTTGGCTATAAGTTAAAATTGATTCATGTATTAAAACTCCAGCATCAACAACACCATCAAGTACAGCTTGTTCTATCTCTAAAAAGTTCATATATGTTATTCTAGCTTCTGGATATGCTATTTTAAAAAGTAATGCGTTTGTTGTATATTGACCACTTAAAGCTACTTTGAAATTTCTTTTAAGTTTTTTATCTTTTAGTTTTACAAGTTTTGGTCCATACCCATCTCCAAAACTAACAGCAGTTTTAAGTAAAGCAAAATCATTTTTTACAAATGGATAAAGTGCAAAACTAATGGCACAAATATCATATGTGCCTTTTAGTGTTGCTTGATTTAATGTCTCTATATCTAAAGCTAAATTATTAAACTCTGTATTTTCTAAGTTAACCCATCCAAATTTTATAGCATAATACATAAAAATATCATCAGCATCTGGTGAGTGTGCTACAGTTATCTTATCCACAAATAGTATCCTTGTATCTTTTTTATACAATTATACTTTATATTTGTAGTAAAGTTGTTTAAGGGTGGAGTTTGCATTAAATTTCATTCTTTATATTGCATAGTAATATAAGTTTAAATTAATATATAAATATATACAATAATTTTAAAAAACAGGATAAGTAAAAAATATTTAATGGTAAAGCAAATAGCCACAAGCAACAGTCACTTAATAAAGCTATAGGAATAATAAAACTAAACCTAGGTATAACAGGAAATATAAAATCATATCAAAAAATAGGCAAGTGTGAAAGTGAACTATTAGAATTTATAAAAGGTATAAAATAGATGAAAGATATATATAAATATACAAAAGATAGTAAAGAGTTTGAAGGATTTACAAACTATAAAAAGAATTTATTGCAAGATAGATTAAAATTAGAGTGGACATATACCTCAAATGCAATAGAGGGAAATACTATCTCTTTAGGAGATACTGCATTTATAATTGAAGAGGGTCTAACTATTGCAGGTAAGTCACTCCGTGAACACAATGAGGTAATAGGTCATGCAAGAGCCATAGATATAATATATGGGCTTTTAGACAATGACACTATAACGCAAGATGATATATTTACACTTCATAAAGCTGTACAAACAATGATAGTTATAGATAGCGAGTGTCCCATAGGAGAGTATAAAGTAGTAGTAAATGGTACTTATATCAGAATAGATGGAAGATTGAAGTTTTTTGAATATCCACATCCACACGATATAAAGCATCTTATGAAACTTTGGTTTGATGAGTTTAGTGATATAACCACTACAAATCTTTCTTTAGAAGAAGCTATAAAAGTTTATACTAGAAGTCATCTTTCATTTACTGCTATTCATCCATTTTTTGATGGAAATGGTAGATTAGGTAGATTGTTGGCAAACTTACCGATGTTGAAAAACAAATTTATGCCTTTAATTGTTGATGTGAAATATAGAACACAATATATACAACTATTATCTCAATATAAACGAAGTGTAAAAGAGCTTGACAATAAAACAATAAATTTGATAGAAGAAAATAAAGAGTTTGAAGAGTTGTACGAGTTTTTTAAATCACAATATCAAAATAGCCAAATATTGTTAGATGAATTAAAAAGAATAAAATAATGGGTTGGAAAGTAGTACATCTAACCAAACCTTGCAAGATAAAAGTTAAAAATGAAAAATCTATAGAAGAGGAAAATGAACCAAAACAATTGTTATTGTTCTAAAAAAAGGGCAAGTGGTCGAAACCACTGCCTAAAGTCAGTTACGAAATAAATCGTAACCTTAGTTTAATACCCCTACAACTGTTTCAGATTCAATATGCTTCCAAATTAGAATTTCATTTTGAGTAATATCTTTAAAAACTAAAGTGCCTGATCTATACGCGTTCAGTTTCCATCCATTTGGAACAATTAAAAGAACACTTGGTTGGGATCATTTTCTAGTCCGTTCTAAAGAAAAAGTTCTTGGTGAAAATACTTTAATTATGTTTACCTATAATTTTAGAAGACTTTTAAATCTTATTGGGATACCTCTATTTAAAAAACTGTGTTTAGCCATTAAAAACAAAGATTTAACCCAAATAAGAAAAGATATAGAGGAATATATC
>JAYEMI010000107.1:0-19338 GCA_034718015.1 Campylobacterota bacterium
TTATTTAAGTATATCTTTTCTGGCTTTGTAAAGATATTATCACCTTTTGTTTTGGCTCTTATTATATGAAATACTTTAGCACGATTAAGGTATTCTAAAAATCTATAAAGCCCTTTATAATTGTCTTGCATATTCATCTTAGCAAGTAGTTCTTTTAGATTTGGAGTGTAGGGATGTGAAGCACAGATAAGTCTTACTAGTTTTTTAAGATTATTGATACTATCATATTCTATTGGAAATATTGATGGTATATCTACTTCTATAACTGTATTTATAGTCTCATTTAGCCTTATAAGATAATCCTCTTTATCTTCAAAATAAAATGGATAGTATCCATTTCTAATATACTCTTTATACAAAAGTGTTAGGTTAAATTTTGTTAGAAGTTCATAGGCTATATCTTCATGATTGTGAATTATCTGTTCGAGTGTAAATGTGGGTAGGGTGATATTCTTTTCTAATTCTATAAATTCTCTAAAACTTAGCCCATCTACCTCATACACAATTGCTCTTCTACTTAAGTCTGCTTTTGCATGGTCAAGTTTTAAAGCACAACTACCACTAAATATCACTTTAAGATCGAACATATCATATATCTTTTTAAGTTCTATTTCGAAATTCTTATATTTGTGAATCTCATCAATGATGAGAATTTCACCCTCCTCTTTAGCAAAAGCATTAGCAACTTCATAAAGAGATGGTATAGTGATAATATCAGCACTTATATATAGTTTTTTACTAAAAGGTATATCTAGCTCTTTTAAATATTGAATTAAAAATGTAGTTTTACCTACGCCTCTAGCTCCAATTAACCCTATTAGTTTTTTATCTAAATTAAGATTATGAAAATATCTTTTATATTTAAAATCTACTTTATTAAAAAGTTTTAGTTGATATTCTTTTAGTTCTTCTAGCATAGTTTACCTTTTGTGATATTTTATGATTATATTAAAATTATACTTTCAAATCTATTTTTTAGTATTTAAATTAGGTTTATAAATTTACTTTTGTAAAACCTTTTGTTTAGTTATAGGAATAAATTTCAAAAACTCCTATCGTGACACTAAAGTGACTTTGGTGTATTATAATGTCACTTATGAAAAAGACAAACCTAAAGATACTAAAAAATTTAAACCTTCTTATCATAGAAGATGACAAAGAGATCAATGAAAACCTAAAGACAATGACATCGATATTTTTCAAAGATGTTTATACAGCTTTGGATGGTGCTGCTGCTTTAGATGTAAAACCTATCGAAAAAGTATTTGACCCACTTTTTACCACCAAAGAGCTAAAAGGAAGTGGCTTGGGGCTAAATATGGTACAGATGTTTGTACATGAACAACTAAATGGAGATATAAAACTTCAAAACTATCAAGATGGTATCAAGCTTGAGATTAAAGGTACCATTTAAAAATTTAATATAATTTTTCTACACTTTATCTTTTTATTATCTTTTTTTTGCTATCATCCGCGTTCCTTTAATCTATTTTAAATAGGTTTTCGTGAAATCTCACATGTAACAATTCTTAAAAGGGTTGTAAATGTTGTTTTAAACATCATTTATGAATGGTTACAGAGGAATAAACCCTAAATTAATCTGGTAAAATTACCAAAAAGAAGGAACTATTATGGTTACAATGAAAGACTTATTAGAATGTGGTGTACACTTTGGTCACCAAACAAGAAGATGGAATCCAAAAATGAAAAAATTCATTTTCGGTGTTAGAAAAAATATTTATATTATTGACTTACAAAAAACATTAAGATACTTCAGATATACATATACTTTAGTAAGAGATGAAGCTGCTCAAGGTAAAACAATGATTTTTGTTGGTACTAAAAAACAAGCAACAGAAGCTATCAAAAATGCTGCTATCTCTTGTGGTATGCCATATGTTAATCATAGATGGTTAGGTGGAATGTTAACAAACTACCCAACAATGAAAAAATCTATTAGAAAACTAGAGATCATCAAAAAAATGAGAGAAGAGGGTCAACTTGATCTTATGACTAAAAAAGAAGCTTTAATGCTTTCTAGAAAAGAAGTTAAACTTGAAGCATACCTTGGTGGTATTAAAGATATGAAACAATTACCAGACATGATGTTTGTAATTGATGCAGTAAAAGAAAAAATTGCTATTTTAGAAGCTAGAAGACTTGGAATTAAAGTTTACGCTCCTTTAGATACAAACTGTGATCCTGATTTAGTTGACTTCCCAATTCCTGGAAATGATGATGCAATTAGATCTGTTCAATTATTCTGTAACGAATTTGCAGCAGCAATGAATGAGGGTAAAGCAGCATTTGCTGAAGCTAACGGTGAAGACTCTGATACAGCAGTAAGCGATGCAGAGATGGCAGAGGTAGTAGAAGAAGTTAAAGAAGAAGCATCTTCAACTGAAGAAGTAGCTGTAGAAACAGCAGAGGCAAAATAATGGCTGGTGCAACTCCTAAACTAATCAAAGAATTAAGAGAATTATCTGGTGCAGGTATGCTTGATTGTAAAAAAGCACTTAATGAGTGTGATGGTGATATTGAAGCTGCACAAAAACATTTAAGAGAGGCTGGATTAACAAAAGCTGCTAAAAAATCTTCAAATGTTGCAGCTGAAGGTTTAATCTCTATTTTAGTTAATGAAGACAATACAAAAGTAACAATGACTGAGATAAACTCTCAAACTGACTTTGTTGCAAAAAATGCAAACTTTTTATCATTAAAAGATGAAATCACTGCACATGTACAAATATCTGGTGCTACTTCTACTGAGGAGTTAAATAAGACTACTATAAATGGAACAAACTTTGAAGAGTATTTAAACTCAAATATTGCTACTATTGGTGAAAATATTGTTGCTAGAAAAATGGTAACAGTTTCTACTGATAATGGTGTTGTAAATGGTTATGTTCATCTTGGTAAAGTTGGTGTTATTTTATCAGCTACTTGTGCACCTGAAGCAAAAGAAAAAGCAGTAGATTTACTTAAAAAAGTTTCTATGCATGCAGCTTCTATGAAACCAACAGTAATTAGCTACAAAGATTTAGATGCTGAATTTATTGATAGTGAAAACAAAGCAATTATTGCTGATATTGAGAAATTAAATATCGAACTTCATAGACTTGGTAAACCAGAAAAAAGAATCCCTCAGTTTGTAAGTAGAAATCAACTTACAGAAGAAGCATTAGCTACTGCTGAAGAGGAGATGAAAGCTGAACTTAAAGCTCAAAATAAACCAGAAAAAATTTGGGATAAAATTATTCCAGGACAAATAGCTAGATTTATCGAAGATAATACTCAGCTTGATGGTACACACGCTTTATTAAGTCAAAAATATGTAATGGACGACAGTAAAACTGTTGAACAAGCTATTAAAGAGGTTGATGAATCAATCGAATTAGTAGAATATGTAAGATTTGAACTTGGTGATGGTATCGAGAAGAAAGAAGAAGATTTCGCTGCTGAAGTAGCAGCACAAATGGCAAAATAATAATATTTTGCCAACTATAAGAGTAGTTGAAAATGAATAATAATGAAAACTCAACTACTCTAATAAATAACTTTTTGCTAAATGCAAAAAATATTACTCATGATTTCGACTATCCTCTATTTAATGATATTAATTTAACTTTATCAAAAAATGAATCAATTGCTATAATTGGTGTAAGTGGTAGTGGAAAATCTACACTATTAAATATCTTTTCATCCTTATTGATTCCAAATAAAGGTGAAGTGTACTACAATAATAAAAATCTATTTAGTTTAACAAAAAAAGAACTCTTAAAAATTAGAAGAGATGATTTTGGTATAATATTTCAAGCGCATTATCTATTTAGAGGATTTACAGCGAATGAAAACTTACATATTTCAGAACTTTTAAGTGGTTATAACATAGATAAAAATTTGTTAAATGCATTAAATATAGA
This sequence comes from Campylobacterota bacterium, assembly GCA_034718015.1. Taxonomy (GTDB): domain Bacteria; phylum Campylobacterota; class Campylobacteria; order Campylobacterales; family Arcobacteraceae; genus JAIOSF01. Next base: position 3,924 of record JAYEMI010000107.1, read on the forward strand.
CCATATAATGAAACAAAGTATTGGTGAACTTAGTGGTGGACAGCAGCAAAGATTATCATGTGCAAGGGTTTTAACAAAAAAACCTAAAATAATCTTTGCAGATGAGCCTACTGGTAACTTAGATACACAAACTGCATCTGAAGTTATAAATGTTTTATTTGATTATATAAAAAATAATAATGCTGGTTTAATAATAGTTACACATGAAGATGATATAGCATTTAAGTGTGATAAAGTTTATAAGCTTAATGAATATAAATTGGAGCAATTAAAGTGAAAGAATTAATTTTAATATCTACAACACCAATTATTATTCAAATCTTTACTTTGATTACTAAAAAGCTAAATATTAAACTTGAAGTGCTAAGCGAAGCTCAAGTTGATCATAAAGTTGATATTATTGTTGTAGATAAAGACTTTGTTGATGATAGATTTAATATACTAAAAACTTATACAAAACTTATTGGTGCTATTACAAATAAGCAGCTTTCCTTTGAAGTAGCTAATGACTTTACTATCCCTTTGCCTTTTCTACCATCAAATTTACAAACAATTCTTGATACTCAACTTCAAGTTATTACAAAACGAGCAAACACTAAAACATATATCACTAGTGTTGAGCAAGATATTAATGAAATCCAAGACAACAATATAAACTATAATAATAGTAATATTGAAGAGGAGGAGCTTGATCCTGCTTTACATTATCTTGACAGTTTAGCTACAGATATAGCACATAATATTGATGAGGAAACAGATGATAGTATAGTGTCATTAAATTCGTTAAATTCTACAGGTGGTATTTTAGATACTAATGAGTTATCAAAATTAGAAAAGATTATTGATCCTGATAAAAATAACTTTACCAATAAAAAAACAAACAATTTATCTTTCGAACAAACAGATAATGATGATGATGAATGGTTAGATCTATCTTCAATTATTGATGAAGCTATTTATGAAGTAAATAGCTTAGATACTCCTGTGAATGATAATGATAACTCAATAATAAAATTATCACTAAATGACTATTCTTTAGATGAACTAGCACCACTTCTAAATCTATTAAACCAAGATATAATAGACAAAATAACAAATGGTGAAGAGATATTATTACAACTAAAACTAGGAGATTCAAATGTCTAAAGGTGCAATACTATTAATTTCTGGTCCAAGTGGTTGTGGAAAAAGCTCTTTACTTAAAGAGGTATATAAAGTTATTGATAATTATTACTTTTCAATATCAACAACTACAAGAGAACCAAGAGTTGGTGAAAAAGATGGAGTAGATTATTATTTTACTACAAAAGATGAGTTTAAAAAAGATATTGAAAATAAAAATTTTTTAGAATGGGCTGAAGTTCATGGAAACTATTACGGTACATCATTAAAACCTATAAAAAAGGCTTTAGAAGATAATAAACTAGTTATATTTGACATTGATGTACAAGGCTTTGAGCAAGTTATTAAAGTATTTAGAGATATTACTACAACTGTATTTATCACTACACCTAGTTTGGATATATTAAAAGATAGGTTAACCAATAGAGGTACAGATAACAATGAAGTTATTAAAAATAGAATATCAAATGCAAGAAAAGAGATAAAGTATATTGACAAGTATGATTATTTTATCATAAATGACGACCTAAATATAGCAGCAAAACAACTTACTTCTGTTGCTATTAGCTCTCTTGTTAAGTCATTAACATATAATACTACTGATATAATAGAAAATTGGGATAATTAAAGTCCAATTTTTTAGCTTTTTAGCAAATCCTTTAGACTTACTTTTGGATTCTTGCCGTCTAAAATAAGTTTTACCTCATTTGCTATTGGGGTATATATATCATTTTTAGAGGATAGTTTGTATATTGCTTGTGATGTCATAATACCCTCTGCTACCTCTCCTAACTCTTCTAAGATTTCATCTATTGATCTGTTTTGTGCTAATCCAAGTCCTACTCTAAAATTTCTACTAAGAGTACTTGAGGCAGTTAAGAAAAGATCACCTGCACCACTTAGACCTATAAAAGTATCTTTAGCTGCACCATAATATTCTCCAAACCTTTCCATCTCTACAAGACCTCTAGATATAAGGCTAGCTCTTGCATTTAATCCAAGCCCTAACCCTTCACAAATTCCACTTGCTATTGCTAATACATTCTTATAAGCACCAGCTACCTCTGCACCAATAACATCATCACTATAATATGTCTTGATAAATGATGGAAAAAACTTTGAAAAAGAATCATAATAATCTGAAGATGAACTATTTAAAACTAATGCAGTAGGTAAGCCTTTTATAACTTCACTAGCAAAAGATGGACCAGATATAAACCCTAAATTATTTGATGGTACAAATGGCTCATATATCTCTTTTAAAAAAGCTCCCGTATTAGCTTCAATCCCTTTTGCTGCAACTAGTACCTTTTGATTTTTATATATAAAATTATCTTCTAGCCACTCTCTAATGCTTTGAGATGGTATTGCTATTACTAAATATTCGCAATTTAATGCAGCATCAAGTGATATAAAGTTTTTTATATCTTTTCTTGTTCTACTTGTGATAAAACATTGTTGTTTTTGATTTAAAGCATAGTGTAAAGCTTGTCCCCACTTTCCTGCACCAATTACACAAATAGAATCTTTTTTTATCATCTTTTACGCTAATCTTTCTTTTAATAGTTTATTTATAATTTGTGGATTTCCAGCACCTTTTAATGCTTTCATAGCTTGACCTACAAAGAAACCAAACATTTTCTCTTTTCCACCTTTGTATTGCTCTACTTTATCCTGATTTGCATTTAAAATATCATCAATTATTGCTAAAATTGCTCCATCATCACTTACTTGTTTTAGTCCAAGTTTATCAATAACCTCATCTACTGTTACATCGTGTTCCATAAGGTAGTCAAGCACCTCTTTAGCTGCTTTTCCTGATATAGTACCATCTTCAATAGTTTTTATTAAACTTCCAAGTTTAACTGCAGATACAGGAGATGTAGTAACATTCATCCCTTCTGTAAATCTTCCTTGAAGCTCAACTGTTAACCATGTAGTAGCCATCTTACCACTTATTCCACAACTTACCATCTCTTCAAAATATGCTGCAGTTTCTTTTGTAGCACAGATTATTCCAGCATCGTGTGCTTTAAGACCGAACTCTTTTACAAATCTTGCTTTTTTTGCATCTGGCAATTCAGGAATATCTGAATATTTTTCTATCATCTCATCAGTTATTATTAAAGGAAGTAGGTCAGGATCAGGAAAATACCTGTAATCTGCAGCATCCTCTTTTCCTCTCATACTTCTTGTCTCATTTTTCTCTACATCATATAGTCTTGTTTCTTGAACTACTTCTTGTTCATATACTCCATCTTCCCATGCTTCTCTTTGTCTTTGAACTTCATACGCAATAGCTTTTTCAATAAACTTAAAACTATTCATATTTTTTATTTCACATCTTGTGTAAAGTTTATCTTCACCTTTTGGTCTAATAGATACATTTACGTCACATCTAAAACTACCCTCTTGCATATTTGCATTTGATATATCTATATATCTTACTATTGAGTGAAGTTTTTTTAGATAGAGTACCGCCTCCTCTGCACTTCTCATATCTGGTTCTGATACAATCTCTAACAATGGTGTTCCAGCTCTATTTAAATCTACTTTTGAGTGGTCTCCTGCATGTGTATTTTTACCAGCATCATTTTCTAAATGGGCACGAGTCACCCCTATAGTTTTATTACTTCCATCAGGAAAATCAATCACGACATGCCCAAGACCAACAACAGGTACTTCAAATTGTGATATTTGATATCCTGTAGGTAGGTCTGGGTAAAAGTAATTTTTTCTATTAAAAATTGATTTTTTGTTTATCTTAGCATCTATTGCTGTTCCAAGCTGTATAGCTTTATGTACAGACTCTTTATTTAGAACAGGCAAAGCTCCAGGAAGACCTAAACATATTGGGCAGACATTTGTATTTGCAACTTCACCAAAACTTGTAGCACAACTACACCATAATTTACTATTAGTATTTAACTGTACATGAACCTCTAACCCTATAATTGTTTCAAACATATATCATTTTCCCTTTTTAATCTTAATTAATTATAACACATTGCATCTAAAGATGATTTAATTTGTAAATACTATCTAAGCACTTCTATATCAGCAGTTATTTTTAAAGTTTCAAAATATTCTTTTAAATAACTATCTTCTCTAGATTTCATAATTTGTTGAAAAATATTATTCTTAACTTCCTCAAAAGTTATTGTTTTTTCATCTTTTTTCTGTGAAATAAAAAACATATTGTAGTTTTTGTTTTGTGCAAATATTGCACTAAATGATTTTTCTTCTGTTGTATTTAAAATGTATTTAACTTGAGGGTTCAACTCCTCTTGTTTAAATGTTATTTTCTGAACGGCTACATTTTTATCATTTAACATTGGATTCTTTTTAATATCATTTAAAAGTTTTTTATTTTTTGACACATATGCAATTACATCTATTGTATCTGCTATAGTAAACTGCTCTATATTATTATCATAAAACCTTTTCATATCTTCATCATTTGCTATTACTAACTTACCTGTTGCTATTCTTTTAATCAGCTTTTGATGTTTTAGTTGTTTTCTTATTTGTTCTTTAAAGAGTTCATAATTTTGCTGTTGTCTTACTAGTGCTTTAAAATCTAATGTATCCATCTTATTTTGAGCTGCTAATCTTTCAATGTAGTTTTCAATATCAAAAATATCAACAGTTACATTATTTTTTCTAATCTCTTGCTTGTATAGTGTTTCATCTATTAAATTTTCAACGGCTTGTTGTTTTGTGAAGTTATTTGATTGCATTTTTTGATCAATATCATATAGTGTTATTGGTGTATCATTTATTATTAAAGCTATACCATTTACTAGACCAGCTTCTAAAAATGTTAAAAGTAAAATAAAACTAATTATATATCTTTTCATTGGTACCCTTGCTTGTTGTGATTGAATTTTGGATTGTGATTTTACCATAAAAATTGTAAAACAATCTGTATCTATCTTTTATTTAGATATTTGGTAATGCACAAAAAGGACTAATCCTCTTTGTACTCTTTGAAGTTTCTTAAAAACTCTTCTAAAGAGTATTTATCTCTATACTCTTGTGTCATAATATGAATTAAGATATCTCCTAAATCAACTACTACCCAATCACCATCCTCTTCTGTTCGAAGTATCTCTTCTCCTGCAGGCTTTAGTGCATCTACTAGATGCCCTAGAAGTGCAATTGTATGTTTGTTGTTTAATGCTGTTGCTATAACCACTCCATTTACGATATATCCTTTGTCAGATAAGTCAAATGACTCTATATCTTCTGCTTTATTAAAATCTAGTGTTTCTATTATTCTTTCTATTCGTTGTTGCATAATTTTTTAACCTTTTGTTGTATTTTTGTTGGTATTAAATCCAAGTTGAGACTTTCTCTAAGTGATGTGGAACTTACAGGTATATCTAATTTTATATTTTTGAATCGTATTATATCATTTTTAGCTTCATATCCATCTCTTGTTATAACTACAAATTCAACTAACTCATTAAGTTCTTTAAAATTTGACCATAAATGTAATTTTTCTAAATTATCAGAACCAATAATTAGATATATTTTTTTTGGATTATAGATCTGTTTAAAATGTTTTATAGTTATAATTGATGGTGTTGGTTTATCATTTAAAATCTCAAAATTTGAAACTTCAATTTTATGATTTCCTTTAAATAACTCTTGTAATAAATCAAATCGAGTATTTGGCTTAAAATGAAATTTTATTTTAAATGGGTTTAAAAAAGTTGGTACTATTAATAATTTATCTAAATATAGTTCATTTAAAACTTGATAAACTATCTGCTCATGACCTATATGTGGTGGATCAAAACTACCTCCAAAAACTGCTATATTCACCCATCTGCCTCATCAAATATAACTGCACTTGTATATCCAACAACACTTGAAGTATCATTGCTGGTATCCGCGCTTGTTCTATAGTCTAAAATATCTAAAGAATAATTATATTTTTTAGATATATTTAATACAGCTTCTACCCCTACTATACCACATGCTTCACACCCTTTTTTAGCTAAATTTACATCTTTATTTTGTATTGACTCTAAACATATATTATCTAGTTTATGTGCTGTATTTAAATTATAAAAGTGGCTTAGATCTGTACTTATTACTATAAAAGTATCTTTCTCTTTTAAAACATATTCAATCACTTCTGATAATCTTTCATAATCTATTTTACTATAAATTATCTCGATAACATTTACATCTGGTAAGTAGTATTTTATAAAAGGAAATTGTGTTTCAGTTGAATGTTCACAATGTACAGTATCATTAAATGTCAAAAAATCAAAATTATTTACTAGATCATTTGATAACCGTTGATCTATTTTAAGCTCACCTAATGGTGTTGGATAATTCTCATATAAAGAGATGCTAGCTCCATCAAATGCATATTTATGAGATGGTCCAATCACTACAATGTTTTTTGTAGTTTTTGGGATTTGGCTAAACCCTATATTTGCAGTAAATCCACTATATACATAACCTGCATGTGGTACTATTATAGCTTTTTGATTTTTATAGTTTTTTTCTATGTTATTATCTTCTAATACTTTATTAAAATGATTTATATATTTTAATAACTCCTCTTTGACTGAAGGATAAAACTGCCCTGAAACAGCTAGTTTTCTTTGCTTCATACTAAGCCTCCTATATTTCCTAAGTGTATATTCTTTAGCTTATAAGAATATCCAATCTCTTGTGCTAATTTAAGTGTATCTAGTGATGTTCTTGGCAAGTCCAACTCTTTATAGTCTGGATGAAATGCAGATATATGCCAAGGTATTTCTACATTTAGTTCATTTGCTATAAAAGAGGCTATTTTATTTAACTCTTCAACACTATCATTGTGAGTAGGTACCACCAGTGTGGTTATCTCTAGGTGGATATTATTTTTTACAAAAAACTTTAAATTTTCAAGAATAACTTCAAGTTTTCCTCCAAGTTTACTTTTATAATATTTATCGTCAAATGATTTTAGATCTATATTAACAGCGTCAATTTTTCCTACCATAGCTTCTCTTACCTCATTTGACTCAAACCCATTTGATACCATAATATTTTTTAATCCATTTTGATGTGCTATTGTAGCTATATCATAAATATATGGGAAAAAAATTGTTGGTTCATTATATGTATAGGATATTGAGTTACAATTGTATTCTATAGCTAAATCCACTATCTCGCAAGGAGAAAAGTACCTAGATGTATCAATACTATTATTTTGTGACAATTGCCAATTTTGACAAAATGAACAATGAAAATTACATCCTACAGTTCCTATAGAAAATGTTTTTGTATTTGGTAAAAAATGATATAGTGGTTTTTTCTCAATAGGGTCTATATTAATAGCCTTTGGATATCCATAAACTAAACAATCTATTTTGGAACCATTGTTTTTATTTACTTTACAAACACCAACACTATTCTCTTTTAGCTTACAATAGTGACCACATAAAAGGCAAGTTATTTTGCCATTTTGTTTTTCACTATAAAACTTCATTTTATATTTTACTCCTCTATCTTTTCAACTGTATAGGTAAATACTTCTGGAGCTTGTGTAGGGTTATTTACATCAAGACCTGCTTTTACATAAAGATGATAAATAAATGTCTCAAAATCAGGTAACTCCTCCCAAACTTGAGGTAAAAATGTAGCTTGTTTATCTTCTAATCTTATTATAACTCCATGTTTATTTGGTATTAGTTTTTGTTTTAGGTCACCAAAATTAATATAAGGCATTGGCAATGGTTGACTAAGCAAAGATACCTCTATTTTTATATTTTCAAACTCCTCTTTTGTAAGAGGTGGAAACCTAGGATCCTCAAAGGCAGCTTTAGTTGCATTTATTAGTAGATCATCAAGTAAAGTTTTATGGGCAACTAATGAACCAATACAACCTCTTAAGTTACCATCTAAAGAGATAGTTACAAAAGTAGCTCCTCTTTTTAAAAAATTTGGAACTTTTTTAACTAATTCATCTTTATTTATCACATCTGTATCATATAACTTACTATATATAGCACCTTTTGCTATTTGTATTATTAGTTTATTTAACTCTTTATTTTCCATCTATTAACTCCTCTATTGCATTTATAAATATATCACTATCATTTACACATCGGCATACTTTATATTCTTTTACACCCAACTTATCTGCTAACTCTCTATATTCAATATCTAACTCAAATACTGTTTCACTATTGTCAACTATAAATGATATAGGATATATTATTACCTTTTTATCTTTAAAGTTTATTAGCATATCATCCAAACTTGGTGTTAGCCATTTCATGGGACCCACTTTTGATTGGTATGCTAAGTTTATAGACTTTATATCTGTTGCATAATGTCCTAAAGTTTCTTTTAGTATCTCCACATGCTCTTCTATTTGTTTTTGATATGGATCACCTTTGTCAACAATTTTTTGAGGTAGTCCATGAGCTGAAAAAATAATATGAAAATCTTTATAGTTGGACTTTACTTTTATTATCTCATCACAAATTGCTTTATTATAAAATTCATTTTTATAAAATGGCTCTATTGTTGTTATATTAAACTCTTTATTTGATTTTTCTATAAAATCTTCTATACTTGATTGTGTAGTAGTTGTTGAGTATTGAGGATAAAGTGGTAGAAGTATTACATCTTTTATGTTTTTATCTTTTATTCTAGCTATTGCTGTTTGTGAAAATACAGAGGTATACCTCATAGCAGAAGTTATAAACAGATCAGGGAACTTAGAGCTAAGTTTTAAAATAATTTTATCTGTTAAATCATGCAAAGGTGAACTACCACCTATTTGCTCATAATTCTCCCATGCATTATTTAATCTAAATGTTACAATTAAGTATGCAATCATAGCTCTTATTGTCTCATTATTAATATTTAAAATATATTTATCATTAAACATGTTTTGTAAAAATACTTCAAGTTCATCTTTACTTCTAGCACCACCCATATTTAATAAAACTAGAGCTTTCTTATTCCTCATTCTACCCCTTTTTCTCAATATTTATTATTTTATCGCTACACCAAGATGCTAAACCACTATCGTGTGTTATAAGCAATACAGCAAATCTATCTAAAAATTTAACTAGCATCTGCATAGTTTCAAGAGCTATTATATTATCCAACGCACTTGTTGGTTCATCTGCTAAAAGCAAATCTGGTTTCATAAGAACTGCTCTTAATATACTACATCTTTGAAGTTGTCCACCACTTAACTGGTGTGGCTTTTTATTTAAAAACTCTTTTTTTAAATTTAATGTATTAAGTAGCTCATCAAGCTCATTAGTGTCAATACTATCAACCACATCTTCTATTTGCTCAATAATATTGTATGTAGGATGAAAAGAGCTATATGGGTCTTGATAAATAGAAGCGATCTTTTTAACTTTTATCTCACCACTTAATGGCTTTAAATTGTTTGAGATTAATTCAAAAAGTGTAGACTTACCACTTCCACTTACCCCAACAATTGATACAATTTCACCTTTATTTAAAGATAATGAAAAATTTTCATATATAAGTTTTTCTTTTGAATAGCCAAAAGTGAGAGATTTTATATCTAAAATATTATTTTTATTCATAAATGTATTTTATCTAAACTTATCTAAGATAACTTGAAGTAAATAAGCAGTATCATTTTCCAAATAAAATTTTAGGAGAAAAAAATGAAAAAAATTGCATTAACTACATTATTAGTAAGTGGATTAGCATTATCAGCGTACGCTATGCCAGCATCGTATGGTAAATGTGTAGGTTGTCATGGAGCAAAAGGTGAAAGAGCATTTGGTTCAACACCAAATAAAGTTCCAAATAAACTTACAAAAGCAGAAGTTAAAACAGCACTTATAGGTTACAAAGACGGTTCTTACGGTGGACCTCAAAAAATGCTTATGAAAGGTCAGTCTCTAGGACTTTCTGATGCACAAATTACTGAGATAGCTAACTATATTGGTAAATAATTTCAATTAATATTGAAGTTTTAAAAGGGGTTAGCTTTTAGCTAACCCCTTTTTTTATTCTTTATCTTTACTACTTTGTTCTTTATCTTTTTTCATCTTTTTTACTTTTTCATCTTTTTGTATAGCATCTTGTAGATCCTCTGTTGAATCAAAAAGAAGTCCATCCATCATCTTTTTTCCATCATCAAATTGACCTTGCTTTGCACCCCATATAAATATACCCAACAATGTAAAACTTACAATTATCCCAACTACTAATTCTAACCATAATATACTACTCATTAATTTTATCCTTTTTTATTCTAATACTATTTCCAACCACAAGAAGAGAACTAAGACTCATAGATAGTGCTGCAACTAGTGGTATCACATATCCAGCCATCGCAATTGGTACTGTTATTATATTGTAAATCAAAGATATCGCAAGATTCTGTTTTATGAAACTATATGTTCTTTTTGAGATAAATAAAGAGTTCTTTAATCCTAATAAACTATCATTTAAAATAACAACATCACTTATAGCTATAGAGATATCTGCTCCATTTCCCATTGATATAGATATATCAGCACGACTCAATGCTAACGCATCATTTATACCATCTCCTGCCATTATTACTGTTTTATTTTGTTTTTTTAATTCACTTATAAAATCCGCTTTATTTATTGGACTCATATTTGATTTTATCTTTTCTATACCAATCTCATTTGCTACTTTTAATGCTACTTTTTCATTATCTCCACTACACATAATGATATCAATATTTTGTGATTTTAGGTATTCTATAGTTTCAATTGCTCCATCTTTTATTGTATCTTCTAACTCTAAAGTGGCTACTATTTTATTTTCAATCATAAAGTGGTAAATTGTATTTTCATAAGTATCATCAATATTTACTCTACCACCAAATATAGTTTTATTTTTATAAATTGCTTCTATCCCTTTTGAAGAGATTTGATTTATATTATCTAAATCGATATGTTTGATATTTTGATAGTTTAACTCTAAATATTTTTTTATTGCCATACTAACAGGGTGTGTTGAGCTATCAGATAAACTATATAATAAGTTCAATTCCTCTTCATTTAAACCATTTTCATCTGATTTTATTACTGATAGTTTTCCTGTTGTAATAGTACCAGTTTTATCAAACACTATTGTATCTGCCTTTGCAAATGTTTCAATAAACTTTGCTTCTTTAAACAATAACCCCTCTTTTGACAACCAACTAATACCTATTAAACTTGCAATTGGAGTTGCTAGTGCTAATGCACATGGGCATGCTATTACTATAACAGATATAGCAATAATAAGTGAATTCTCAAAATCTCCATCATAAAAATACCAACCCATAAATGTACCCAAAGCAAGAGATAAAATAACGATAGAAAAATACTTTGACAACTCATTTGTAGTATTTTCTATCTCAGGCTTTGAGTTTAGTGAATCTTCAAGTAACTCAACAATATTATTTAATGTAGAGTTTGCATAATCTTTTACAGCTTTATATCTTATAACTGCACCCATATTTATAGTTCCACTATATATTTTAGAACCATTTTTTTTATCAACAGGTAAAGATTCTCCACTTATACTTGATTCATCAAACTGTGATTCTCCACTTATTACCTCACCATCTACACTTGCTTTTTCACCATTTTTAACCTCTATTATATCTCCAACAATTATCTTATCAAGAGGAACTATGGTTTTCCCGTTATCTTTTATAATAGTAGCTTCAAGTGGTATTTGAGATTTTATTTTATCCATGGTATCAACTGCACCTTTTTTCCCAATCACCTCTAAATATTTACCAACTAGTACAAAAGTAATAATCATAGCAACACTATCAAAATAACTATGTCCATCTAAACCAAAAAGTACAAACAAAGAGTATATATAAGTAAGAGTAGCCCCAGTTGCTACTAAAAAATCCATATTTATAATACGATTTTTAAGTCCATAGTAAGCACCTCTAAAAAATATCCATCCACTATAAAAAAGAACAGGTGTTGAGAATATAAATTCAGCCATATGTACAAGCTTTAATACATCTTCATCCATACCTGTAAAAAAGCCTGTATATTTAGCAACACCTATCATCATAATATTCATAGATGCAAATATTGCAATACTCATTCGTAAAAAATAATCTTTTTGATTTTTGGTAGCTTTCTTTTCACTCTCACTTCTATCATAAGGGTATGCGTTATATCCTATACTTCTTATTTTGTCTATAATATGAGATAGTGGTATAGTCTCTTCGTCCCAAATTATTTTTGCTTTATTATTTGTAAAGTTTATACTAGCTTCTACTATCCCTTCTGTTTGTCCTAAAACTTTTTCATTTAACCATATACAAGCAGCACAATGAATACCCTCAATAATAAGATCAACTTTACTAAATCCATCATTTGTTGTTTTAATATACCTTTGTTTAAAACTATCCATATCAAAATTTGAGCTATCTTGTCCAACTGCTGTTGGTGGTGATATTGTATTTTTACCCATTTTGTCATAAAAACTATCAAGTCCGTCATCTTTAAGTAAGTGATAAACACCTTGACAACCATTACAACAAAAATTTAAGTTTGAGTCATTATCTTCTTTAATCATAACTGATTCATCAAACTCTAAATGACAATGTGTACATTTAACTATTGACATATAAAAACACCTTTTTTTCTATTTTTTTTTATTTTTGAATAATTTTTTATTAATCCATGCATTGATATAAGAACACCATCTTTATTAGATGATAACAAAAAACCATAAGCCATCATTAAATTTGATGTTGCTTCTATTGGTTCTATAGTATATGGTTTCATAGCTCCCACTAAAATTATTTGTTTATTTTTTATATTATTATGAAGAGATTCCGCTGTTATATCCATAGTATCTGTTCCATGAACTATGATTATTTTATCAAACTTTGAATCAATTATTTTTTTTATTAGTTTTTCTCTATCTTTTATAGTTATCTCTAAACTGTCTTTAAATAAAATACCTTCAATTTTTGGTTTTTTATTAGCTTTAAAAGATTTGTTGAAAATTGATTTGATATATTTATTACTATTTGAGACAATTAGTTTTCCACTTATTGGTTCATAATACTTATTAAATGTACCGCCTGTGTTCAAAATTAAAATTTTTGTTTGTTTATTCATTATTCATTATTCACTATTCATTTTATTTGTGGTATTATACCTACAACTTATTATAAAAGAAGAATACTAAATGAATGAAGATGTTGCAAGATTAAAAGATATTACTGTTTTATATTGTGAAGATGAGGATAACTTACGAGATGTAACTAGTGGTATTCTTAAATCATTTACAAAAAAACAATTTATCGCTGTAGATGGTGCTCAAGGGTTAGAATACTTTAAAGCAAATGCTGATGAGATAGATCTTATTATTACTGATGTTAATATGCCAAATATGAGTGGTTTAGAGATGGCTAAAGAGATAAAAGCCATAAATGCAAATATACCTATTATTGTTGCTACTGCATTTTCTAACTCAGAATATCTTCTTGAAGCTATTGATTTAGGTGTAGATAAATATGTTTTAAAACCTGTAAATATTAAAAAACTTCTTGATACTATGGCAAAGTCTCTACTTTATCATGAACTAAGAGACCTATACCTTGACCAATTAACACACCTTCCAAATAGAAATGCTTTAATAAAAGATATCAACAATATGAAAACAGCATCTTTAGCATTGCTTGATATTGACAAGTTTTCACTTTTAAATGATCTTTATGGTGAAGAAAATGGGGATAAGATACTTTTAGAGTTTACTCAAAAAATGAAAGAGCATTTTAATACTGACCTATTCAAACTATATAGAGTTGGTGCAGATAAGTTTGTAGTGTTATCAAAAGATGAAGATATTGATATTAAAGATATAAAGAAACTTTGTGAAAACTTTGCAAAAGATTTAGATACAAATGACCTTCAGATTAATGCAGATGAAGTTGATGTAAATATAACAATAGGAGTTGCAACTTCTAATGATAATCACAGTTTTGAATATGCCCAAAGAGTTGTTCAAAAAGCAAGGGCTAAGTTTATTCAGATTATGGAGTATGATGCTGAGCATTTTGAACAAAAAGATGATTTCAAAGAAAATATCAAATGGATTAAAAAACTAAAAAATGGTATCTCAAGTGGTAACTTTCAACCATACTTTCAACCAATAGTTGATGGGAAAACACAAAAAATATACAAATATGAAGCACTAATAAGATACATTGAAGATGATGGTACAGAGATACCACCTTACAAGTTTTTGCCAATAGCAAAAAAAGCAAAACTTTATCCTGTTATTATTCAAGTAATGCTTTCAAGTGTAATAAAAACTATCAAAGAGAGACAAACAAGAATTGCTGTAAACATCTCATTTGAAGATATAACTAATCTTGATACATACAATTTTATAATTAATGAGATAATTAATAATCCAGACGAAGCTAAGCTTTTGGACTTCGAAATTCTAGAGAGTGAAGAGATTCAAGATTTTGATTTAGTTAGAAAATTTATCGATACAGTTAGAGAATATGGTTGTAGTGTTGGTGTTGATGATTTTGGTGCAGGGTATTCAAATTTCAATATGCTAGAAGCTTTAAATATTGATTTTGTAAAAATAGATGGATCACTTATAAAAGATATTGTTTCTTTACCAAAACAAGCTCTTATTGTTGAAACAATATCTGGGTTTTGTAAGAAGTTAGGAATTAAGACTGTAGCTGAGTTTGTTAGTAGTGAAGATATCTATACTCTTGTAAATGGTATAGGTATAAATTATATGCAAGGTTACCACTTCGGAAAACCTGTATCAGATAAAGAGTTGTAGCAACTCCTTATCTAAATTTTATTTATTGAATTTAGTTTTAAATAGTCGAAGTTAAAAATGCTCTATTTAAATACGCTTGATTTAATAAAACTTGTTGTTGATTTTCAAAATCTGAACTTGGCTCTTCGCTCTCTTCACTATTTTTTGATTCATCATTATTCAATAAAGAGCTAAAGTTATCATGGCGATAACTACTATTATTTGATAATTGTCCTTGCATTATACTATGTAGCGATACATTATTTACTTCATTTATAGAATTTTTCATCTTAAATCCCTCTTTTTATTATACAAATATTCTATCTAATTAAATTTAAACTAATTTTAAACATTGGCTAATTTATAGGCAACTCTATAAAAAACTTAGCACCATTTTTTGTATTAGTTGCATAAAGATTACCGTTCATATGATTTGATATAATATCATAACTCATATAGAGACCTATTCCAGTACCAACTGATTGGTGTTTTG
>JAYEMI010000108.1:0-1316 GCA_034718015.1 Campylobacterota bacterium
TAATAATCTTTTTGAAAAAGGTATATCGCTATATGCTGGTTGTGTTTCTTGCTCTTGGTATTCTTTATAAAAAGCATCTAATTTAAACTTTTGTGTTAATTCCTGTAGTCTCATAATTTTTATCCTTCTATTCTTGTATTGTGTTTTATTGAGTGTAATTTAAGCATAATAATTGGCACCCCTAATGTTCTCATGTGTTGATAATGCTAATAATGATGGTGTTTCATCAAACTGTGTTGGTTTATAGTTTTTTAGTAAATCTTTTACTTGTTTGACTCTATAATAGTGTTTAGATATAGCAATAGTTGATATCATATCAAGATGTTCACTTGTATAATCTTTTTCTTGATATCTCTTATATTCACTAATAATCCCTAAACAAGTTCTAAATCCCATCTCTGGATGTGGTCTATTATCTATAATAAGTTTAAATAATTTAGAAGTTTCACTTCCAATAGACAATCCCCAGTTCATAATCTTTCCAGGACTCCATTCTAAGTACTTTTTATGTGCTGATGCCATATGTTCAGATATAGTTGAATAGGTGCCTTTATGTAATAGTTTTGGATGAGTTGCAATCTCTTTACCATTAAAAGTTATTGATACAACTTTGCTTCCAAACCATACTTCAACTTTTTGACCTATAAGCTGATACGGTACACTATAAAAACAATACTCTAATTGGATATGATAATCTTTGTTCACTTTTAAAAGTTTAAGTTCTTTGTATTCATATCTAGTTTTGGGTAATGGTTGAAGTGCAGGCTTATCTAGCTTTTCAAATAATTCTCGTCTGGTAACTCCACCTAAACTTTTCATCTTTTTATCAAGATAAATTGGTAACAACTCTTTCATTTTTGTATTTAGTTCATAAATACTAAAGAAGGTAAAATGTCTAAGTCTTGCTGATATCCATCGTTGTACTAATTTTACTGCTTGTTCAACTTTTGCTTTGTCTTGTGGTTTATATCCTCTTGTTGGCATAACTGCTGCTCCATAATGTCTAGCTAGAGATATATAATCTGTATTTACATCTGGATCAAAATTGGAAGCTATATTTACTGCACTTTTTAGATTATCAGGAACAAACAGTTCACTGACACCTCCAAAGTACTCTACCATATCACTATGAGCTTCAATGAAGTCTCTTTTCTTTTGTGATGGTATTGCTGTTACAAATGGATAACCTGAAGCTGGAAGTACTGCTACAAATATTTGAACATCTGTCATTGTTCCGTCTTTGGGATTCACAATTGATACTGTTTTACCACTAAAATCTATAAATATTTTCTCACCTGCTTTATGAACTAACCTCA
>JAYEMI010000108.1:1416-46574 GCA_034718015.1 Campylobacterota bacterium
TAACCTCAAAATCTCTTTGATTTTTAACATACTGATCCCTTTCATTTTTTCTCCAATTTTTAGATTGAAGTTAAGTTTATCAGCTTGTTTAGAAATTAAATTATTTCGCCAATTAATTTTCCAAAATCATTTCACAAAGCCATCAAAAAGTGGAAGGCAAAAAATGAAACAGGTGGAAGAATGTTTGTGAATTTTCTACCAAGAAATATGGAATAATAAAAGAGTTTGTTGTTATGGGTGAATATATACTTGTAACTTTAGACGGTAAATATTACCATTCATCTAAAACAATTAGGTGCAATTGCTACCAGACCAGAAAGAGTAAAGAAACAGGTGAAACAATCTATTTACATAGCTGTATAGCACCTGCAATTGTACATCCTGACATCAAGAAAGCAATACCAACAAAGCAAGAGTTTATCTCTAATACTGATGGAGATGCAACTAAAAATGACAAACAGGACTTTGAAGTTAAAGCAGCAAAAAGATGGCTAGAGAAATTTGAAGGATTAACTGGATATAAAGTTATTGTCAAACGAACTGACATATGTAAATGATGAGGATATAGTACTATATAAAAACATACAAAAATCAAATATAAAAAATGATGGAAAATATATCATAGATACAAAAGTAGGACTACAGGTCAAAAATTTAAAGTTCATTATAAATGGAGATATACGAATAATAAGTGAAAATAGATCTTATCAAAATAAAGATAACTACGATGAAGAGATAAAAAAAGAGGATATAGATATACTTTCTATAGTGGGTGTGGTTGTGGGTAGAGTTATGAAAGATTAGTTTTCTGTATTTATAAGTTTATTTAATAAATACCACCTCTTGAACCAGCATCACTTATAAAGATAAATAATATATCATCTTTCACTTGATATATAAATCTATATTTGCCAACTCTTAACCTATATTGATTTTAAATTTTGCTTTTATAAGGTTTAATATCAAAGTCATTATTGTATGGATTTATAGCAATTTTATCAAAGATATTTAAGATTTTCTTTCTAAATTCAATATCTTGTTTTGCTGAAAATTTTATAACTTTTTTATGATAATCAATATCATACATTTAGCAATATCTTTTTAGCTTCATCACTAGATATATAATCATCCTTATTTATAGGTTGGTTAAGAATTTCCAAATCTTCTTTTGATGGTATTACAAATTTTTTATTATCAATTACAGCTATTGTATCTCCTATACTATCTATATATTTATAGTTACTTTCATTTTTATGTTTTGTTACAAATCTTTTAACATAATCCAATGCCTGTTCTAATAAATCATCTTGAACTTGAAGTTGTATAGTTTTCATATTTTTATCCTCGTATAATTTCTTTATATTATATTTTATTGACCTTGACTTTTGCATAGTTTATTATCTCATCATTATAAATAAAACCTTGATCTATAACTTCAACTATTATCTCATCTTCTATTTTTTCATCATTTGTTGTTTCAACTATCTCATGTCGTTCTGAATCAAACTTATCTCCAATATTTGCTAAAGTAAATAATTTTATACCTTGTAAAATATCAGTATAATAGGTAGATGCTGTATAAAATCCACTTTTAAAAGCTCCAAAATGCTCTCTAAAATTCCCTATATTAAACATAGATAGTGTAGGGATATTTACTATACTATTTTGAGCATTTTCCAAAAATTTGTACATCTGAATATACGGTTTTATATCGTTTGTATTTTGTTTATCTTTATCACTTAATGCTGACACAACTTTGGTGAGTTTTTTAAATTCTCCATTTATTTTTATAAGTTCTTGTGCTATATCTTGTTTTTCATCTGATAATGTTAATTTTAAAGATAACTCCTCACACTCATTATCATCCATGGTATCAATTATATCACATATCTGTTTTTTAAACTCTTCTTTATTCATCATCATCCTAGCTTATAAAAGGTGTTTCAAATATCTTTTTTAGATAAAAACTATTGTCTGATTTTATACTATCATCTATTTTTTTATCAATTGACAAAGTAAAACTGTTGTCTTTTACTCCACTTAAAAAATAGTTTTCATTTGTTAGCATATCATAAGCATCTGAAATTTTAGCAAACTCTTGTGGATTTTGTTCTGGTGTATTATTTCTAATAGCAACTCTATATGCTTTTTTGATATCTTTGAAACTAAAATCATCTTTAAGTCCTAATATCTCATAAGGGCTTTGTTTTATCATATATTATATCCTCCTAAAACTCAAAACTTTTTTGTTCATAGCTGCCATCATACTCTACATCTTCTAGTTTAAACATTTTTACTATTTTTTCATACTTTTTATTAAATGTAGTAAATTTTTTCTTTTTTTGAATCTCTACAAATCTTGCTATTATTGTTTTATATATTTTATTTTGTTTTTTATTATTTTTAAATGCAATATCCAAATAGATATACAGCCATTGCATATACCAAGCTGTTTCATAATTTTTTTGGGAATCAATTAGATATTCTAAAACTTGTAAAGATATATCAGGATTATGTTTTGCATATTCGTTTAATATTGCAGGTAATCTTTTTCTAACTATCTCAGCATTTAGTTCAAATCCTGTTAATTTAAATATCTTTTCTATTACTTTTGATGTTACAGTTTTAAATCTTGCATATTCACCGATAAGGTCAAAAACAATATTCTCAAACTCTCTTTCAAAAAACCAATGATAAAAGTATGGAAAATCTTGAAGTGTATCATAAGGATTATCTCCACTTTTTAAGGCCATCTTAAATTCACCAAAAATTTCTTCAAATTCACATTCTAAATTATCTTCATCAAAAAAATCATCTAATCCATCGCCAAAATTAACACCACTTGTTAGCCTTTTCAATGTATCTAACATAGTTTCTTTTTTTGGTTCTGCTTCAATATAATCTGTTTGGGTTTTAACTTTTATAAATATATTTTTCATACTTTGTGGTAAAGTATCTATTTCTAATTCAAATATTTCACTATATTTAGAGATGCAATTTGTTAGACTATTATATTCATTTGGATAATAATTTATACTAAAATGTAATAAATTTAAACTCATTGCATCTATTAATCTAAATATATAATCTTTATATTTTTTATCTAGGTTCTCTATCTCATTAAGAGATTGTGATATTACACCCACTCTTTTAGCCACTATGATTTTATCTGTATCATCCAAATAATCACTAATTTCTTCATAACTCTCAAGTCCTAATATAGTATCTTTTAATATCATTTCGTTTATTTTATCAAATTTAGAAAAAAATTGATTTATTAGCTCCTGATTATGAGGCTCAAGTTTACTAGATATCTCCTGTATCATATATTGAAGTGGAAGTTGATTATACTCTTTTGCCAATTGAACATATTGATTATTCATAGTTTTAGACCTAATATTTGTCATATAAGTAAAAATAGAGTAAAAAATATATTTTATAGTAAATGGTGCTAATTTATCAGAATGTAATTGTAAGTATTTTTTTATAAACTGTATGAACTTTTGGTTATCATTTAACTGTAAATGTTGTTCATTTATTTTTAATAAAAGATAAATTGATTCTGGTATATTTACCAATTTATCTTTATAATCAAGAAATAATTTTAGTGCTTTTTCATAATTATTATCAATCTCTAGCAACAATACAATATTATTATAAATCAATTTTATATCGTCTTGTTGTTTTAAAAGTATGCTATCTATAGGATGTTTAAGTTCTATTAGATTTTGAAGTGCATTATTACTTTTTTGTTGTTTAAATTGTTTTAAAACAATCTGTTTATTTTCTCTTGTATTTTTGGTATTTTGTAAGTTTTGATCATCGCCAAATAATAAAAATCTATATAATGGTTTTGAATTTTCATACTCTAAGTAGTCTTTATTAATAATGATTGACTTCAAAGCTTTTAAATTCTCTTTTTCCTCTATTAATCTTGGATTGCAATCATCTAAATACTTTAAACATAATTCTATATCATCATTAAAAAATGCCAACAACCCTAATATATAATTTTGTTTAGCTTTAGTTAATAATTTTAAGTAGTTCTCATCAATTGAATTAGTAGAATAAATATTTGATATTAAACAATAAAATACAATATCTTTTTTAATTTTATTCTCTTTTATATCAAGCAGTGATTTTGAATACTCATATGCTTCTTGAAACTTTTCAAAATAACAAAGATATTTTAATCTTAAAAGTTGGATATTTGGTAAAACTTTAATATCTAATGCTAACTCTATATCTCTTAAAGCTCTTTGAATATCACCTATTTCAAAATGTTGAATAGATAAGTTTACCAATGAATTTAGATGCATTTTAACTAGTTCATCTTCACTTATATCTTCAATAGTAAACTGCTTAATCTTAGATACAACTTTTTGATAGTTTTGACTTTCAAAAAGTTGTATGAGTTGTTTTTTTGGAAAAATCTTTCTTTTTTTTCTTGACATAATTTATTTTAGATGATTAAATATCATCTGCTTCCCTTATATAACTACCTAAAAATTTTATCTCTTTAGTGTATTTTTTAAATATCTTTTCAACTTCTTCTTCATCTTTATGCCCATTAAACTCTATGAAAAATGTTGATATACCCTCTACTATATGTGATTTTATTTTGGTTAGATTTATTTTAGCTTTGTCAAAATCATTTAAAAATCCAACTAAAGCACCAGCTTCATTTGACAGTTGAACTAATAAAGAAGTTTTGTCATCTCCGCTAATTGAATTTTCAAAATTTGAAATAATTAAAAACCTTGTGCGATTATCTCCCTTATCTTCAATATTCTCAAACAGTATTGGAAGGTTATACATTTTTGCTCCAACATGGGAACAAATAGCAGCACTAAAAGGTTCACTCATAGCTAATTTTGCAGCTTTTGCTGTAGATTCAACAGGAATTAACTCAAGCTCATCAAGACCTAAATCTTCTAAAAACTTATGACATTGATCAAAAGCTATATCTTTTGAATAGATTTTTTTTATATCTTTGACACAATCACAGGTTGTTGCTAGAGTATGATGTATATCTACTAAAACTTCTGCGATAATTTTGAGACTATACTCTGAAAAACATGTAATTGTATCGCTTACTATTCCATTGCTACTATTTTCAATTGGTATTACACCAAATTTTGCTTTTTTGTTTGCAACTTCCCTAAACACACCTGTAATTGACCCAATTGATAAGTATGAACTCATAGCACCAAAACGACTCTCTGCTGCTTGATGCGTAAAGCTGCCCTCTGGTCCTAAAAAAGCAATATTTTCAGGTAGCTCTAGGTTTCTACTTATAGCAAATATTTCTAAAAACAACGCCTCTATTGCAGCTTTATTTAGATCCCCATTTGATGTTAATGATTTAGAATAAAGCCTATCTATAATAGCCTTTTCTCGCTCAGGTCTGTATATAGCACCACCACTTACTGCTTTTAATTCACCAACTTTATGAACTGTTTTCATCCTTTTGTTTAAAAGGACTAATAACTCATCATCTATAGTATCAAGAGTATCTCTTAGCTCTTTTAACCCTTGTTCATCACTCATAGTATATACCTTTATATCTTTTTATTGCTAGCTTCATCAACTATTGTATTTGCTAATTCACTTGTTTTATGAGCTATCTCTAATGCATCCTGTGTCATCTGTGTACTTTGAGCAGTATCATTTTTTATTAAGTTCATATTTGTATTTATCTGCTCTATGCTTTGTTGTTGTGTTTGAGAAGCAGTTGTAACATTTTGAATTAACTCTATTGTTGAATTTATATGTTCATTTAGTTCATTATAACCTTTTATCATCTCATCAGATATAACTTTTCCACCATTTGCTTTAGATGTGGCACTTTCAACTAAGGCTTTTATCTCCTTAGCAGCTTGTGCACTTCTGTTTGCAAGATTTCTTACCTCTTGTGCAACTACTGCGAACCCTTTTCCGGCTTCCCCTGCAGTTGCTGCTTCTACTGCAGCGTTTAAAGATAAAATATTTGTTTGAAATGCAATTTGATCAATGATTGTAATGGCATCACTTATTGAGTTTACCTCTAAAGCAATTTCATCCATCTCTTGTGTTGTTTGAGTTGCTAATTTTTGTCCAGATTTTACAGATGCAGTTACATTTTTTGCATAGTTATCCATCGATATTGCATCACTTGTTGTTTGTCTAATATTTTTTGTAATTATATCTAGCTCATCTACACTTCTATCTAGCTCCACTGATTGTTTATTTAAAAAACTTTGTATATTTGATACTGCATCTTCTAAAACATTTGCATCATTTTCAAGTTTTTTTCCATTTACAAGATTTTGTGTTGCCCCTTTTGTCAAACTATCACCCAGGGCATCAACTTTATCAAAAACAGCTTTCATTGTACCTGTTGTACTTCCTGAAGAGTTTATTCTATCTTTATAGTTATCTTCATCATATGAATTTAATACCGTTGATATTCTATTCATATTATAGCCAACAGCATCTATTAGTTTATTAACTAAATCTTTTAATTCATTTAATTCTGGAGAGTGAGGAATAGCTGTTATTTTAACATCATAGACACCTAAAGAAGCTTTTTTACATACCTCTTTTGCATCATCTATAAGTTTTTGATCTTTCTCTACCCCTTTTACAGTCTCATCAATATTTCTATTTACGCTATCTACTAAGTTTCCAATCTCATCATTTGTATACCCCTCAATATGTCCAACCTCTTTCGTCTCTTTATTTACATACATAAAAAATGATTCTAAACCTTTTTGAAAAACATCTATAGGTCTTGTAGCTTTTCTAATTAATATTGTCATAAATATAGTTATAAATGCAAGTACAACTAACGCTTGCATCACTAAATTTAAAACTGTACCATTTATAATATTGTCAGATTCTTCAAGATTAAATGTCAAATCCATAACACCTATAACATCACCAACTTTTTGATTTATATGACATGTTACACACTCATTTGTAGCTATCATTGGCTTTAGTGATCTTAAAGTATGCTTATCATTTTCAAAACTCTCAATTATATTTGTTTGTTTCGTTTGAAATACTTTTAAGGTTTCTGTATCGGTTGTATAAGATAACTGTGGAGAAAACAAAGATATCATATCTTTACTTCTTGAAACAACAAGTTTTTCTAAACCTTTTATCTCATCCCTACTTTTCTTTTCAGTATCCTCAATAATAGTTGAGTCTCCAGTATTCATAGCTGTTCTAAGATTCAAAAAAATAGAATCAGTTAATTGATTTAATGCTAATTTAGCATTACTTTTTGCTAGATCATCCATCTTGTATGCAGATGTAAATACAGATAATAGATTACTTAAAACTAAGATTATTACTGTTGGTAAAATTATCTTAGTTCTTATTTTCATTCTGCCAATAAGTGGTTTTGATTTTTCCATGTCTAATCCTTAGTTTGCTATAAGTATTCTTCTTCTAAAGCGATAAGATCTTTAAAAGTTTCTCTTCTTCTTATTATTTTATCTTCACCGTTTTGCACAGCAATCTCAGCAACTTTTCCTCTTGTATTGTAGTTGCTAGCCATTGTAAAACCATACGCTCCAGCACTATAAATAGCCATAAGATCATTGTGTTCTGTTTTAGGAAGCTCAATATTTTTTGCAAAAAAATCACCACTTTCGCAAACAGGTCCAACAACATTACAATCACTTATATCTTCACCTCTATTTAAAACTTCTATTTTATGATAAGCATCATACAGTGATGGTCGAAGTAGATCATTCATAGCACCATCTACTATTACAAATCTTTTAGTACCATTTATTTTTTCATATAAAACTTTTGTTACAAAAACTCCACTATTTCCTACTATAAACCTACCTGGTTCACAAACTATTGTTATATCAAGTCCAAATAAAGCATCCAAAACTGTTTGGGCATACTCATGTGTGTCTATTAAAACTTCATTATCATAAACAATACCTAAACCACCACCAATATCAAAAAATTTCAATTCAATTTTTAGTGCTGATTTTATGTTTCTTACTAAATCTGCTACTATATTTACAGACTCTTTAATAGGAGCTAACTCTGTTAGCTGACTACCTATATGGCAGTGTATACCTACAGGGTCTAAGTTTTCTGAATTTTTTGCTTTTATATACATTCTTTTTGCAGTATTTATATCAACTCCAAATTTATTTTCATGAAGACCTGTTGAGATATATGGGTGTGTTTGTGGATCTACATTAGGATTTACCCTTATACTAATTCTAGCTTCTAATTTTAAATCTTTTGCCATAAGCTCAACTCTATTTAGTTCTGCTTCACTTTCAACATTTATCATAAGAATATCAAACTCTAAAGCTTGTTTTATCTCATCATCTGTTTTACCTACACCTGAAAAAATTATCTTGTATTTTGGAATACCTACTTTTAAGGCTCTTTTAACTTCACCAATACTTACACAATCAGCTCCACTACCTTGAGCTCCTAGGTGTTTTACTACACTTAAATTAGAGTTTGCTTTAACTGCATAAGAGATCAAAGACTTTCGTGCTTTAAATGCATTTTTTAACTCTTCATATTGTTTTGTTATATAATCAAAATCATACACATAATATGGTGTTTGATATTTATTTGCTAATTCTTGATAATTGATATTATTCACTTCAATCCTTTTTGGATATTTTTTAATTTAGCTTTTATAATATCAAAATATTAGTTAAAAATAGTATAATCATAATAGTAAATAATACAATGAGGTTTAATATGCTAAAACGAAAAATTGATCCAAATAAACTCATCTGGAAATCTAAATATAATATTGGTGATTATAAAACTGATCTAGAGCATCAAAGCTTATTTAAAGTAGCAAAAAAAGCACTTCAAATAAGAACAATGCAAAATGATGAAAAAGAGATTCAAGAGCTAAAAGATGTAATAAAATCTTTATACACTTATGTTGCAACACATTTTAAAAATGAAGAGATATATATGGAATCTATTGATTACCCAGAACTTTCAAGACATAAAATAGTTCACAAAGAGTTATTAAAAACACTTCACGAATTTGTAAAAACATTAAATAATCTTACTATTGATGAAATTGAGGTAAGCCTTTATAGCTTTATTGAAAACTATTTTATTACCCATATAGTAGATGAAGATATGATAATTGGTACTTGGAAAAGGTCATTAAAAGAGTTAAGACATATAGGGTCTTGGCAAGCAAAATATATAACAGGAGTTGACTTTATAGATGAGGAACATCAAAAAATATTTGAACTTTTAGATGAAGCTTTTATGGAAGTAGATGATGAACACAGAGAGGAAAAAATCAAATCAGTTCTTACTCATCTATACAATTTCATGAAAGAATATTTCAAAAAAGAGGAAAAATATTTAAAAGAGATAAATTTTCCTGAATTTGATCACCATCAAAAATTACATAGAGAATTTACAAAAGCTTGTAATGAACTTTTAATACATATAAATGACACAAACAATAAACTCTTTGAGAAAGAGTTAGCTCAATTTATAGATGAACATTTAGTAGATCATATGATGAATGAAGATAAAAAAATCTCTGATTTTGTAAATTCTAAAAAGTGACATTTACTCTTTTTTAACGGCTTTCTACTGTCATTTTATATATTTTGTTTACAATCTTCATCAAAAGAAACTGCCCCTCCATTTTGATACCATTATAATTTAAGCACCAGATAAATATATTAAATCAAAAATTTATTCCTCAGATAGTTTATTTATACTATAAAACATTACATATAAAAAACTAATACCAATTGCTAAAATTGCTAAAATTGCTAAATTCATTATAAATCCTTTATCTCTTTGGTTTTTTTTGATAACTTATTAACTATAAGTACTACAAAAGAAATTAATACAAAACATACAAAAATAGCCAACCAAAATATTTCATCTACTTTTCCATCATCATATCTATTTACAATATTTCCTATTAATATAACAATAATACCAATGGTTAAACTTAATGCAATTCTTAATGTATTTAATATTTCTTTTACTTCATCTAATTTTGCCATGAAATCATTATATAAAAAAATGTATTAAAAAAGTATGAAGATTAAAATGTAAAGAAGAACCATTATGTATATCATGAAAGTTTAAGAAAAGTTCCGTTTCGTGGTCTCATATATTTGTAAATCCTAAAAGAGTGAAACTATTCACTCTTTTTTAACGGCTTTCGCCATTCCATGCTATATTTTGTTTACCATCTTCATCAAAAGAAACTGCTGGCATACCCATGATATTATATCCGCCATCTACATAATGTATCTCACCTGTAACAGCACTACTTAAATCAGACAATAGATACATACCACTGTTTCCAACCTCATCTATTGTTACATTTTTTTTCATTGGACTGTGAGCTTCATTCCATTTAAGCATAAATCTAAACTCACCAATTCCAGCTGCTGCTAATGTTTTTATAGGACCTGCAGAGATTGCATTCACCCTTACACCATCTTTCCCTAAATCTTCAGCAAGATATTTTGTAGTCATCTCTAAAGCTGCTTTTGCTACACCCATAAGATTATAATTTGGAATATACTTTACTCCACCATAATATGAAAGTGTTAACACCGAAGCATTATTTGACATAATTGGTTTTAGTTCTCTTACAATCTCTATTAAACTATACACAGATACATCCATAGCAACATCAAATGCCTCTTTGCTGATATCATAAAATCTACCAGTTAAACCCTCTTTTGGAGCAAATGCAATAGAGTGAACTATAAAATCAATCTCACCAAAATCTTCTTTTAAAGAGTTCATTAGATCTTTTATCTCATTAGGATTACTTACATCACATGGGTATAGTCTAGCCCCACACCCTAAATCTTCAGCAATAGGAGCTAATTTTTTTTCAAATCTCTCATTTAAATATGTTATAGCCATAGTAGCACCTTGCTCTTGACATTTCTTTGCTATTCCATAAGCTATTGACTTATTATTTGCTATACCTAAAACTACACCTTTTTTTCCATTCATTATCATAATATTTCCTTATTTTTTACTTGTTATATCTATCATTGTTTTAAAATCTTCAACATTCCAAGAAGCACTTCCTATTAAAGTTCCATCAACATTTGGTATATCTAAAATATCAGATATATTACTAGGTTTTACACTACCACCATATAACAATGGTTTGATAAATTTCTTTTTTAATTTTTTGTGTATAGTTTGAATATCCTCTATACTAGCAACTACTCCAGTACCTATAGCCCAAACAGGTTCATAAGCAACGATTAGATTTTCATAATCTAAATCTATCCCATTAAACTGTTCTTGAATATAACCTAAAGTATCAGTAATACCTTTTTCTTTTATCTCTAAAGGCTCACCTACACAATATATTATTTTATATCCTAAAGCTTTATAGTAGTTGTATTTTAAAGTTATCTCTTTTTGAGTTTCACCTAAAACATGTCTTCTTTCACTATGACCTATTAAAATTGTTTTTATATTAAATTCATCAAGTTGTTCAGTACCTATTTCTCCTGTAAAAGAACCATTATTTACATAATGAGCGTTTTGAGCACCAACTATTATATTCTCTTTTGTATCAAAATAATCAAGTGCTGTTGCTGTAGGAAATATAAATATATTATTTTTAATACCCTTAGAATCTATGTGACTATTTACATCTTCTATAAATATTTTCGTACTTTGTCTTGTATGGTTTGTTTTAAAATTACTAGCTATTATTTTCATTTAAAATCCTTTATATTTAATTTCTTTTTATATAGATCGACTA
This sequence comes from Campylobacterota bacterium, assembly GCA_034718015.1. Lineage (GTDB taxonomy): Bacteria > Campylobacterota > Campylobacteria > Campylobacterales > Arcobacteraceae > JAIOSF01. The sequence goes on from JAYEMI010000108.1 coordinate 13,184, forward strand.
TATCAACAACCTTTGAAGCATATCCCCATTCGTTGTCGTACCAAACATTTAATTTAATCATCTTATTTTTTTTAACATCCGTAAACCTATGATCAACAATGGTAGTGAAATTCTCACCTTGAAAATCAGATGATACCATAGAATCATAACTATTTAATAACACTTTATCTGTTTGCTTTTTGCTATTTTTTTCAAATAACTCTATTAATGCATTTTTACTACAACTTTGTTTCACTACAAGCGATATATCTATTGCACCTACAGTTGCAGTTGGAACCCTAAAAGAGTTTGAAGATATTTTTTTACTACCTATGCAATTCATAACATAAGAACATGCATCTATAGTAGTAGTTTTAGATGGAATAATATTTTGCACACTAGACCTACCAAACTCAAAATTACAATCAATACCTCTATTAGAACTTCCTATACAGTTACTATCTAAAACTTTTTGATGATTTAATAGTGGATGTATTGTTGTTATATTTCCATATTTTATTTTAAAATTCTCTTCAATTATTTTTAAAACTGGTAAAAGTGCTGTTGCATTACATGAACTTGTAGATATTATCTTATCTTTTTTTATATCTATATTTTGCTCATTAACTCCAAGTATTACATTTATATCTGCATCCTTATTTGGATGGGTTAAAAATAGAGCTTTTAATGGCAACTCTTTTAACTTTTTTATATCAACTTTGGAACCACTTGCATCTATTACTATATCAATATTTAGTTTTTCAAAATCTATATTTAAAATATCTTTCTTATTCAATACCTTTATTTTTGATATTGAATTTTCCAGATACTTTCCGTTTACTTTAAATTTATCATCAAACTGCCCATAAGTTGAATCATAATTTATAGAGTAAGCTATATTTTTAACATTTGAGTTTATCTCATTTATTGCAACTATCTCAAACTTTTCGGTGCTATTTGCTATTCTAAGAATTGCTTTTCCTATTCTACCAACACCATTTAACAATACTCTCATTTACTTTGTATACACCTACTCTTCAATTATAAGTGCTTTAACACCTGGTAAAACTTTACCCTCAATAAGTTCTAATGATGCTCCACCACCTGTACTTATAAAAGTCATCTCATCTTCATCACCAGTTCTTCTTACTAAATCTGCAGTATCTCCACCACCTACAACTGTTGTAGCATAAGAAGAAGCTACTGCATGAGAAAGTTTTGTACTACCTTTTGCAAACTTATCCATCTCATAAACACCCATAGGTCCATTCCAAAGAATTGTATGAGCATCCTCTAAAGCTTGTGAAAATAAAAGTGCTGAAGCAGGTCCTATATCTAGTCCCATCCAGCCTTTTGGTATCTCTTGAACTGTTACTGCTTTTGCGAATGCTTCACTATCAAAAGCTTCTGCAGCAATAACATCAACAGGTAGATAAAATTTAACACCAAGTGTTTTTGCTTCATCCATTATTTTTAAAGCTTCAGGTATTAACTCCTCTTCAACTAAAGAGTTTCCAATCTCATGACCTAATGCTTTTAGAAATGTAAAAGCCATACCTCCACCAATGATTATTTTATCAACTTTTTTAATTAAGTTATGTAAAGCTTCAAGTTTACCACTCACCTTAGAACCACCTACTATACTTACAAATGGTCTTTTTGGCTCTTCAACTATATGATAGAAAAACTTAATCTCTTTTGCCAATAAAAAACCAGCAGCTTTATTATCTTTATCAAAATACTTTGAGATACCCTCAACAGAAGCATGTGCTCTATGAGATACACCAAAAGCGTCATTTATATAAATATCAGCCATATCAGCTAATGTTTTTGATAACCCTTCATCATTTTTAGTTTCACCTGGTTCAAATCTCATATTTTCCAATATCATAATTTCGCCATTTTCAAGCTCATTTGCCATCTGTACTGTTTCATCACATATTACATTTGGAGCTAGTTTTATATCCATTTTTAATAATGTTTTTAATCTTTGCTTAATAGGCTTTAAAGAGTATTTCTCTTCAAAACCATCTTTTGGTCTACCAAAATGAGAAGCTATGATAATAGCACAATCGTTGTCTATACAATATCTTATTGTATTTAATGCACTTCTTATTCGACGATCATCTGTAATATTTTGGTACTCATCAACTGGTACATTAAAATCACATCTTATAAATACTTTTTTTTCTGATATATCAATATTTTTTATCTCTTGTAGTTTCATTAATTACATACTCCATTTTATTAATAAATAATATTTTACAATTATTATGCTTTTAATAGTTTAAAACTCAATGTCAAAATTTTTCCAGTTAGATGTAAGGGTTCAAGAACTAACCCTAGAGGGTAACTTTAGGTTGAAGTTGTAGATGAGGTTTTAAAGTATCTTAAGAATAATATTAGTACCATAATATTATATAGATAGAAGGTAAGATTATATGTATAAAGAATTAGCGATTATAGCACCAACAGCATCTGGAAAAACTGATCTCTCTATAAATCTTGCTCATAAGCTAAATGCAGTTATTTTATCTCTTGATAGTTTAGCAGTATATAAAGAGATAGATATAGCATCTGCTAAGCCAACAAAAGAGGAACGAGATGGTATTATTCATTTTGGTGTTGATAAGGTTAACCCTAATGAACAGTTTGATGTGATAGAGTTTATTGGTGAATATAAAAATGCAAAAGAATATGTCATGCAAAACAATAAGAACTTGATAATAGTTGGTGGTACAGGTTTTTATCTAAAAGCTATGGTTGATGGACTATCTAAAACACCAAATATCTCAAATAGAGTAAAAATTGAAGTGGTTAAAAGATTAAGTAATTTAGAGAAAAGTTACGATTTCTTAAATAGTCTAGATAATCAATATATGAAAAAGATAAAACCAACAGACAAGTATCGTATAGAAAAAGCTTTAGAGATATATCTAGAAACCGCATTAGCTCCAACAACTTTTTTTGAACAAAATAAACCAGAACCAGTTATAAAAGATTTGAAAATATTTCAAATAGAAACAAAACCAGAGATTCTAAGGGAAAGAATCAAAAAAAGAACAAAAATAATGTTACAAAATGGAATAATAGATGAGGTTGTATCATTAGAAGATAAATACACAAGAAAGCCTAATTGTATGGGTTCTATTGGTATAAAAGAGACATTAGAATATCTTGATGGAAGATTAACTAAAATAGAATTAGAAGAACAAATATTAAATCACACAGCACAATTAGCAAAAAGACAAAGAACATTTAATAAGTCACAATTTTGTAATATTTTTAGTGATGAGCTAAAAAATTTGGAAAATAAAATATTATCTATGATATAATCAAACGATAAAATAACAAAGACAAGATAAGGTTTAGTAATATGACTAAAGAGCAATTAGAATTACGAGTAAAAGAGTTAGAGGATAGATATTATCATGACGAACTTACTGGTTTACCAAATAGAAAGCAGCTGCTTGAAGATCTTTTAGAAGATTCTCATTGTGGAATACTTTTGATGGATATTAAAGGCTTTTCCACAATAAACGATTTTTACGGTATGAAAATCGGTGATAAGGTTTTAATTGCAATTACCAATTTTTTAGAAAGACTTGTCAATGACGAAAAAAGATTTTATAAAATAGCAGCAGATCAATTTGTTTATTTAGAAACAGATGAAGATGTAGCAAATCATGACTTTACAGAAGAAAAAGTAAGAGAGATGATGTACACGATTGAAAATACACCAATTAGTGTGCAAATCGATGAAAATAGTGCAATAGATATAAATATATATGTAAGTGTAGTAGTTGTAAATGATATAGATACAAATAACTATTTAGAGTTAGCAGATATGACTTTGCACTATGCTAAGGATACAAGACAAGCATTTGTGCAATATAGTCCAAGTTTAAAATTAACTGAAAAATTTGAAAAAGATTTGGCTGGGGTTAATATGGTAAAAAGTGCATTAGAAGAGGATAGACTAATTGCATATTATCAACCAATTATAAAGTCGTACGGAAATTCTTATGAGTGTTTAGTAAGAATCCAGGATAAAGATAGGGTTATTTCACCTTTTTTCTTCCTTGATGCGGTTACAAAGACTAAGTACTATTCGCAACTTACACAAAGAATGATTGAGAAGTCTTTTCAGTATTTTGAAGGTAAAGATGTTACTTTTTCTATAAATTTATCATTTGATGATATTGAAAATGCAGAATTAGTATCATTTATAAAAGTGAAAATGAAACAATATGGCGTAGAAAAGCAACTGATTTTAGAGATTTTAGAGAGTGAAAATATTGTGGATTTTACTTTAATTAGAGATTTTATCCATGAGATGCAATCTTTAGGTGTTCAAATAGCAATAGATGACTTTGGGAGTGGCTACTCTAACTTTACTTATCTATTAGAGCTAAAACCAAACTATATAAAAATTGATGGATCTTTAATAAAAGATATAGCCACAGTGGAAGAATCATACATTTTAGTTAGAACTATCACAAACCTAGCTCATGAGTTAGGGATAAAAGTAGTAGCTGAGTATATTGAAAATGAAGCTATATATAATAAAGCAAAAAGATTATACATAGATGGGTACCAAGGTTACTTTTTAGGTGCACCAAATGCAACAATGGATATAAAAACAGCTTAGTTCTTATATATCTTTAACACTATAACAGTTTTAAAACTGTTTCTTTTCGTTACAGTAGTAACAGTAAAAATCAACCACATTTCGTATATCATAAGTTAACATTTAATTATAATTAGATAACATTGTGCAGTAATTATGGGCTATTTATATTAAAATAGTTCTTATCTGAAGGGGAAAATATGGAACATATGGATTTCGCACATCCTTATTTTGGTGCATTTGTAATGTTTGTACTGACATTTGGAGCGTTTTTTGCAACTACAATGCTATCAAGATTTGTTGGTGGTAAATTAGCAAAAAAAGACACTGAGAAGTTAAAGTGTACACTTTATGAGTGTGGACCAGAGGTAACAAAACAGCCTAATACAATTTCGGCACAGTTTTATTTAATGGCACTTTTATTTATTTTATTTGATGTGGAGATTATATTTATGTTTCCATGGGCAGTAGATTTTAAAGTTCTTGGTTGGTTTGGATTTATTGAGATGATCTTATTTATAATTTTATTAACAATTGGATTTATCTACGCATGGAAAAAAGGAGCGCTTGAATGGCACAGCATAAAGTAAATTATCTACAAGAGGGTGGAGAAGCTATTAAGCTTACTACGGTTGATAAAATTGTAAATTTTGGACGAAGTAATTCGTTGTGGCCTATGACTTATGGTTTGGCTTGTTGTGCTATTGAGATGATGGCAGCTGGTGGTTCTAGATTTGACTTTGATAGGTTTGGAACAATTTTTAGAGCAAGTCCTAGACAATCTGATGTAATAGTTGTAGCAGGAACACTTACAAAAAAACATGCAGAGTTTATGAGAAGGCTATATGATCAAATGCCAGATCCTAAATGGGTTATATCAATGGGTTCTTGTGCAAATACAGGTGGTATGTTTAATACATATGCAACAGTTCAAGGTGTAGATAGAGTAGTTCCTGTAGATATTTATCTACCAGGTTGTGCACCAAGACCAGAGACATTACAGTTTGCACTTATGATGCTACAACAAAAAATAAGAAGAGAGCCAGCGGGTATGGCTCAAAGAGCGAAAAGGTTGATATAAATGAGAGCATATAAACCAAAAGATGATGTACAAAAAAAATCTTACTACAATGATAGATTTTATGTGACACCACAATTAGCAAAAAACAGTGTATATGATGATAGTACATTTAGTAATGATTACCTTAGTCTAAAAAGAGTTGTAGATGTAACAGAAGCTTATATTCAACTAGATCATCTAGTTATCTATATAGATGTTGAAGATAATTTTAAAGCTATTAAACACGCAAAAGAAGTTTTAGCATATGATTTTATGATGGAGTTATCTGCAATTGATTATGTTGCTACTAGAGGTGGATTTGAGATTTTTTATGAGATGTTATCAACAACAAAACATAAAAGAATTAGAATAAAAACTTTTATCAAAGAGGGTGAAGCTGTAGAGTCAATCAATCCATTATTTAGAATGGCAGATTGGTCAGAGCGAGAGATGTATGATATGTATGGGATTAAAGCAAATAATCATCCACTACTAAAAAGAATTTTAATGCCTGATGATTGGACTGGACATCCACTTCTTAAATCATACCCTTTACATGGGGATGAAGCAGCTTCTTGGTATGAAGTAGACAAAATTTTTGGTAAAGAAGCTAGAGATATTGTTGGTCCAGAACTTAGAGATGCAGCATGTGTAGATAGATATGATACAGATAGATTTGCAAGATTAGGACATGAAGTACCAAAAGGTGTAGAGATTAGTGAAGGTAATGAACCAGATACACCAATTAGATATCAAGAAGAGGGTGGAGTTCAGTTATTTGGTAAAAAACTTGTAACACCTTTTGATGAGATAGAAAAAGTACAGTTGAAGGAGAGAAGATAATCATGCAACAAACCAATAGACTAAAACCTTTTTTTGAGAATATAACATTTGAGAGAGAAGATAATACAATGGTGGTTAACTTTGGACCACAACATCCATCTGCTCATGGTCAGTTAAGACTTATGTTAGAACTACAAGGTGAGGAAGTAGTAAAATCATATCCTGATGTTGGATACCTTCATAGAGGTATAGAGAAAATGGGTGAGAATATGATATATAATGAATTCTTACCTACAACAGACAGAATGGATTATATTGCTGCAACTTCAAATAACTATGGATATGCTTTAGCTATAGAGAAACTAATCGGAATAGAAGCTCCAAGAAGAGCAGAAGTTATTAGAACTATGCTATTAGAACTAAATAGGATTATTTCTCATCTATTTTGGTTAGCAACTCATGCTCTTGATGTTGGTGCTATGTCAATATTCCTATATGCGTTTAGAGAAAGAGAATTTGCAATGGATCTTATGGAAGATTATTGTGGAGCTAGACTTACTCATAGTGCAGTTAGAATTGGTGGTGTTCCTTTAGATTTACCAACTAACTGGTTAAGAGACTTAGAAAACTTTATGACAGTATTAGAGTCACAGATACCAATTTACGAAGGGTTATTAACAGAAAATAGAATCTGGAGAATGAGACTTGAAGATGTTGGTATTATACCTGTTGAGATGGCTAAGTCTTGGGCTTTATCTGGTATTGCTTTAAGAGGTAGTGGTGTTAAATGGGATTTAAGAAAAGAGATGCCTTATGGGCTGTATCCTGAGCTTGACTTTGATATACCTATTTCTGATAAGTGTGATTCTTATGGAAGATATAAGTGTTACATGGCTGAGATGTATGAGTGTACTAAAATTTTAAGACAACTTATCCCTATGTATAAAGAGAGCGATACTCAACTTATGGCACATAGTCCACAATATATCTCATCTACAAAAGAGGAGATGATGACTCAAAATTATTCATTAATGCAACATTTTGTTCTTGTAACTCAAGGTATGAGACCACCTGTTGGTGAAGTTTATGTAGCTACTGAATCTCCAAAAGGGGAACTAGGTTTTATGGTAGTATCTGATGGTAGCCCTTATCCATATAAACTAAAATGTAGAGCACCAAGTTTCTGGCATACTGGTATTTTAGCTGACTTACTTCCTGGACACCAATTAGCAGATGTTGTAACAATTATTGGTAACTTAAATATTGTATTTGGGGAGATTGACAGATAATGAAAAGATATGACCTAAGACCATTAAAAGATAATTTTTTAACTAAAATGGTAGAGATAATGAATAGTGAAATAACAGATGGTGAAAATGGTATTTTCCTTTTTGAAATTGGTGATTTCTCATCAGTACAAGCATCTGCAGATACAGTAAAAGAGAACAACTGGACACTAATGAATTCGTTGAAGTTTAATGAAGTAGATTGGACTGTTGTTATCAAAAAAGAGAAGCCAGTAGCTATAGTTGAAGAAGAACCTGCAGCTAATGAGCAATAAAAGTAATCTTTTGAGGATGAAATTTTGAGTAAAGTATATTTTTCTAATTGGCAAGGTGAAATTGTAGATAATAGAGATGTTTCTAACACTGAAGAGTGGGCTGAAGCTTCTGCAAAATTACCTGTTAGTTATAGTAAAAGTTCACCTACTAAAGCATTTGTTGGATGGGATGGGTTTGCCATCTTTGAAAAAGATGTAGATGTAGTTAAACTTGCAATGAATTATGCTAGACAATATCAAGAATACAGTGAAGCTTGTGGTAGATGTACACCTGGACGTTGGGGTGGACAAATACTTTTTGATATGCTAGATAAGATTGCACGAGGAGAGGGTGAGCTAAGTGACTTAAGCCACCTAAAAGAGGTAAGTTCAACTATGATGGTTACTAGTAAATGTGAAATTGGTAAAACTGTTCCTGTTCCTATTATGGGAATGATAGAGGAGTTTGAAGATCAATTTTTAACACTTATTAAAAATAAAACCAAATCACCATGGTATGAGCTAAATGATGAAAAATATATAGCTAATGTAACAGCACCTTGTACAGATATGTGTCCAAGTCATGTTGATATTCCAGGTTATATAGAGGGTGTAAGAGAACTTGATTTTGAAAATTCTTTAAAAGCTACAAGGCAAACTATGCCTTTATCGCATGTTTGTGGTAGAGTTTGTCCACACCCATGTGAAGATGCATGTAGAAGAGCTAATCTTGATGAAGCTATCTCTATTATGGAACTAAAAAGAATTGGTGCTGATTATGAAACTGATCATGGTTTAGAATGGTTTCATCCAGTAAAACCTAAAAAACCAAGAGATGATGGTAAGAAAATAGCAATAATCGGTGCTGGACCAGCAGGTTTAACTGCTGCTTACTACTTAGGCTTAGAAGGTATTGCTGTTACAATTTTTGAAGAGTTACCAGTTCTTGGTGGAGAGGTTGCAGTTGGTGTACCAGAATATAGAATGCCAATTGATAAATACAATAAAGATATTCAACTTGTACAAGACCTAGAATCTGTAGAGATTATAACAAATCATAGAGTAACTGCAGATAGACTAAAAGAGATTGAAGAAGAGTTTGATGCAACTATGCTTGGATTTGGTGCTAGACTTTCAAAAGCAGTAAGATGTAAAAATGAGCGTCCAGAGATGGATGGTTATTGGGGTGCTATTGAGATGCTTGATAAAGTAAATTTATGGCATAAGTATCAAATAGGAAGCCCTGCTTCAAATGAACTAAAAGGTAAAACTGTAGTTTGTGTTGGTGGTGGATTTACATCTATGGATGTTGTAAGATGTTCTATTAGAGAGGGTGCTAAAAGAGTTGTTATGCTTTATAGAAGAGATGAGAAAACAATTATTAGAAATACAACTTTAGAAGAGTACACTGAAGCAGTAGAAGAGGGTGTAGAGTTCATTTTTTATAGTGCTATTGAAGAGCTTTTTGATGAAGACAATCAATTGAAGTCTATGCTTGTAAATCAATATGAATTGGTTCCTGATCCAAATGGGGGAAGAGCACAACTTGTAAAAAGAGAAGGTGAAGATATTACAATTGAGTGTGATTTCTTAATACCTGCTGTTTCTCAGGCACTTGATACTCAAATATTACCAGAAGATTGGGGACTAGAGATGACATCGTGGAACTCAATTCAAACAAATGGTAAAGATTATATGACTAGTAGAGCTGGTATATTTGCTGCTGGAGATTGTGAGTATGGTCCAATGACAATTGTTAATGCTACAGGTCAAGCAAAAAGAGCGGCTTCTGTTATGTCTAGGTATATTTATACTGGAGAAACTACACTTACTGATGATGAGATTATGGAAGACCATATGAACCGTCTTAAAGTATATAATAAAAAAGAGAAAATTACTAACTGGATGCCTGGTCTTCCACGAGAACATAGTGAAAAACTAGCAACAGAAGTAAGAAAAGATAACAATCAAGAGGTTAATCTCGGATTCACAGCGCAAGAAGCACAAGCTGAAGCTGAAAGATGTATGAGATGTTATTATCTAGGGATGGTGGCTGTATGAGTGAAAGAATAATAAACAGAGGTAAAACTCTAAATATAACAATAGATGGAAAATCTTGTTCTGGTACTTATGGGCAAACCATTCTAGAGATAGCAAGACAAAATGATATCTATATCCCTACTATGTGTTACTTAACAAAAGTATCACCAATAACTGCATGTAGAATGTGTGTAGTTGATGTTGAGGGTGTTGATGGTAGCGTTTTATCTTGTCAAGAAAAAGCTATTGATGGTGCTATTATAGAGACTAATAACGATGAACTGTTTAGACATAGACAAAATATTATGAAGATGTATGATGTAAATCATCCTTTACAGTGTGGAGTATGTGATAAAAGTGGTGAATGTGATCTTCAAAATAAAACATTAGAATTTGAAGTTTCTTCACAAGAATTTGCAGCTAAAGAACCAGCTCGTAAGAAAAAGAGATGGGGTATTTTAGGATATGACCCATCTTTATGTATTATGTGTGAAAAATGTGTACATACTTGTAATGAAGTTATAGGTACTGCTGCATTATATGTAAAACCAGGTGGATATAAGTCAATTATTGATATTAAATACTCAAGATGTGAACAGTGTGGAGATTGTATCTCGGTTTGTCCTGTTGGAGCTTTAGTATCAAATGAGTATAAATATACCTCTAACGCTTGGGAATCAAATAAAGTACCAGCAACTTGTGCTCACTGTAGTAGTGGTTGTTCATTATATTATGAAACAAAACACGCTGGTATCTCTAGTCCATTTGAAAACAAAATTACAAGAGTTACAAATGACTTTGAATTCTCTGCAATTTGTGGTGCTGGTAGATTTGGTTTTGAATTTGAAAATAAAGCTTTTGGAAAAGATGAAGTTGCATTAAGTGGTGCAGTTGAAGCTATAAAATCATCTGAAGCTATAAAATTCAATTCATATATTACTAATGAAGAAGCTAAAATACTTCAAGTGCTAAAAGAAACAACTGGTGTAAAACTTATAAATGAAGATGCAAAAAATTATCAAAACTTTTTAAATGCATATGGTTCAACAAGTGGACGAACATTATTTAGTGGAACAAATGATTCTATTAAACAAAGTGATGCAGTAATTATGCTTGGAACTAGAATTAGTAGAGATAATCCAGGTGTGAAATATGCAGTTAATATAGCTACAAAAAAACAAAGAGCTCAATTTATTTATATGCATCCAATTGATGATATTGCATTACAAAGTAAATATACTCAATTTGTAAAATATGAAGCTGGAAGTGAAGAGGGTGTAATTGCTCTACTTGCATCATATTTGATTAAAGATTGTTCAACTGAGGTAAAAAGTTATTTTGATGATTTAGATATAGGTAACTTAAGTGGCGAAACAAGTGTAGGTGAAGAGGAATTTGAATCTATTGTTAAAAAGCTAATAAGAAGAGAAAATAAAACTTTAATTATAGGTGAAGATCTTTATGGTCATCCAAATAGTATAAATATTGCTAAACTTATTGGTTTAATTGATAAGTATACTGACTTTAATATTGTTCTAATACCATCGCAAACAAATACTCTTGGAGTTAGTTTGATATGTGACTTAGATGATACTGTATCAAAAGATTCTAAAATAGTTGGATACAATGAGATTGGTGATTTTATAATTAGTGATAATGGAACAGGTAATTTTCAAATTCCTGCATTAAATCAGCAAGAGGGTACTTTTGTATCTATTGATAAAAAAGTTGTTAATACTAATGCTGCTTTAGGATTTGATGGTTATTGTTTAAATGATATTGCAAATAAAATTATTAGTAAAAAAGTTAAAAATACTATTGACTATACTGTAAGTTTACCTAATAGTAAAGGTTTTAAATCTATAGAGTTTGATGATCTTAAAAATGGCTATAATAAGTATGGTCAAGACTTAAGAGGTTATTTCTTAGAAGAAAGTACAAAAGAAACTTCAAATTATGGTTTAAAAGAAGTATCAAGTATAAATACTTATAATGGTACAGTTATATATAGATGTGAACCTTTACACCAATTTAATAAGAATACAGGAAGATCTTTACAACTTCAAACAAATACAAGCTTAAGAGGTAGTACAGCATTTGCAACTGCAGCTAAGATAAAAGATGGAGATGTTGTAAATATAGTTTATGGTAATCAAACAACTCAAAAAGCTTTTAAAATTGATAGTACTATAAAAGGTACATCAGCTTTATATCCAACATTTGATGATGGAATTGTTTGTGATGAGATTAGTTCTGGTTATCGGTTTAAACAAGTACAAATACAAAAGGTTGATGCATAATGAGTAATATGATAAATATGACAATTAATGGAAAAGTATGTACAGCTAAAGAGGGTGAATTTATTTTAAATGTAGCTCGTGCAAATGATATATTTGTACCTGCTATTTGTTATCAAACAAAATGTTCACCTACATTAGCGTGTAGATTGTGTTTAGTGGAAGCAGATGGTAAGCAGGTATATGCTTGTAATGCTAAATCTAAAGAGGGTATGAACGTAACTGTAGATACACCAAATATAGAAAAAGAGAGACAGGCTATAATGGAGGTTTACGATGTAAATCATCCTTTACAGTGTGGAGTTTGTGATCAAAGTGGTGAATGTGAACTACAAAATTACTCTTTATATATGGAAGTTGATAAACAAAACTATGCAGTACGAGATGTAAATAGACCTACATCAGATTGGGGAGTTATGAAATACGACCCAGGTTTATGTATAGTTTGTGAAAAATGTGTAACAGTATGTAAAGATATGATTGGTTCAAATGCACTTGGAACAATTAAAAGAGGTGCTGATCCACTTGATGCAAACTTTAAAGCAACTATGCCAAAAGATGCATATGCAATGTGGAATAAACTAAATAAATCTCTTATTGGTTTTGAAGAGGATAAGTGTATTGATTGTGGTGAGTGTATTGCTGTTTGTCCTGTTGGAGCATTAGTAAGTACTGATTTTCAATACAAATCAAATGCATGGGAATTAACAAAAATACCAGCTTCAAACCCATATAGTTCAGATTGTTCTTTAATGTATTATGAAGTTAAACATTCAAGTATAGAAACTAATCTTGAGCAAAAGATATATAGAGTTACAAATGATGCGCATTATACATCTTTGAGTGGAGCTACTAGATTTGGGTACGATTTTGTAAATAAATCAAATAAAGATGAAGAATCATTTAATAAAGCAGTTGAAGCAATAAAATCATGTGATACTATTATTTTTAATTCGTTTATTACAAATGAGGAAGCTAAAATACTTCAAGAGATTAAAGAGAAAACTAATTGTAAACTAGTAAATGAAGATGCAAATAGATTTAGTAAGTTTATGAGTAGTTATTCAAAAGTAACAGGTAAATCACTTTACAATGGTACTTTAGATGATATTCATAATAGTAATTTCTTAATATCAGTTGGGTCATATTTAAAATCAGATGCACCTGCAGTTAAGTATGCATTTAACAATGCTATTACTATGAATAAGGGTGCTGGTTTATACTTCCATCCTATGGGTGACACACATATAGAAGGGTTTGGTAAAAAAGGTAAAAATATTGAAACTATTGCAAGTAATGCTTACAGTGAAGATTCTATTTTGTATTTTATATTAGATCAATTTGGAACAGATTTACCTGAAGATATATCTACATATTTAGATAGTCTAAAAGAAACAAGAGTAAAAACTGTAGTAGAGACTATAAAAGAAAAAGTAGTAGAAACAGTAACTGATGAAGCAACAGGTGAAACTAAAGAGGTAACTAAAATGGTTCCTAAAAAAGTATCAACTGAAGTAGAGTATACATATACAAAACTTCTTGATATGATTGGATCAAATGAAAGTTTATTAGATACCATTACAGGTATGTTAGCTAAAAAAGATACATTTAGTTTAATTATTGGTGAAGATTGTATCACACACCCTAACTCATCAAATATAGCTTCATTAGCTGCTATGGTTGAAAAATATACTAATTTTAAAGTTGTAGTTATCCCAACACAAACTAATACATTGGGAGTTAGTTTAATTTGTGATTTGGATGAAGAGATATCAGGTAAAACTGTAGGATATAACATAAAAGCCAACTACTCATTAAGTGCACTTGGAGATGGTGATACTGATATGCCAGTATTAAGTCAACAAGAGGGTACATTTGTAAATATAAATAAAAAAGTTGTACCAACAAATGCTGCAATTGTATATAATGGATATGAATTAAATGATATAGCGAACTCAATTTTAGATAATAAAAAAGAGAATACTATCGATTATACTGCTGAACTATTTAATAATATTGAGTTTGATAAGTTAGAAAATCATTATAAAAATGATTTTAGTGAACACAGAGGATATGAAATAAATTGTGATGATGTAGAAAGTGGAAGTATTACTGTTTCTAATGATATAAAAACATTAAAAACTGAAGAAAATGAGTATATTATTTACAGTGCTAATCCAATAAATCAGTTTAATGAGTTCACAGCAGTGGCAAATCAACTAAAAAATGATATAGTTGCTTTATATGTTTCAAATGAAACAAAAACAGCATTAGAGGTTGAATCAGGTTCTAAAGTTGAAGTAAGTGCAAATGGTACTAATATAACTTTAGAAGTAAGAGTTGATGATACGCTTGTTGGTAATATTTCATATGTTCCGACATTTGATAAAAATATCAATACAAAAGATCTATTTGGTTCAAGTAGATTTAGTTCAGCAAATTTAAAAAGGGTATAGGTTATGGATAACGATATTATAATGACAATTGTCAAAGTAGTGGTTATATTGACAATATTTTCAGCATTAGCTGGATTTACCACATATATAGAGAGAAAGATACTTGCATTTATGCAAAGAAGACCAGGTCCATTACATGTAGGTCCGTTTGGTGTTTTACAAATTCTTTGTGATGGAGCTAAGTTATTTACAAAAGAGGATTTTATTCCTCAAAATGCAAATAAACTAATATTTATGATAGCACCAGTTATAACTGCAGCAACTGCATTTGTTGCAATGACAGCAGTTCCTTTTATACCAGGCGTTATTGTTTCTGATATAAATGTTGGTGTATTATTTGTACTAGGTGTTATGGCTACTGGATTATACGGACCTTTATTAGGTGGTATGGCTCAAGCTAATAAATGGGGACTTCTAGGTGGAGCTAGAACTGCTATTCAACTTCTTTCATATGAAGTAGTAACAGGTTTATCTATACTTTCACCATTAATGCTAGTTGGGAGTTTATCTTTAATTGATATAAATAATTACCAAGCAGGTGGAGTTTCAAATTGGTTAATATGGACACAACCATTAGCATTTTTCTTATTTTTAATAGCTGGTTATGCTGAAACTAATAGAACACCATTTGATCTTCTTGAGCATGAAGCTGAAGTTGTTGCTGGATATGCTACAGAGTATTCTGGTATGAGATGGGGTATGTTCTTTATTGGTGAGTATGCAAATCTTTTTACAATCTCATTTTTAGTAGCTTTAATGTTCTTAGGTGGATTTAATGACTTATGGTTTATTCCAGGTGCTATTGCTATTATATTAAAAGTTATGTTTTTAATATTCCTATTTTTATGGACAAGAGCTTCTTGGCCACATGTAAGACCAGATCAACTTATGTGGTTATGTTGGAAAATATTAATGCCTTTAGCATTATTAAATATCCTAGTTACTGCAATTGTAACACTATAGGAAGGATGAGATATGAGTTTTAAAAATTTAAAAGAGAGAAATGTAGGAAGCCAAGAATACATCATGATGGATATTGAAGAGTATCCAAAAGAGGGTTGGGATAAATTCAAACAGATCATGGATCGTGGTTTTAGTATGGAGTTATTTAAAGGTCTTGGTATAACATTTAAGATAATGAAAGGTGTTTTGTTTAATAATGAAACACATAATGTTCAATACCCTATAGAGAGACTACCTATTAGTCCTAGGTATAGAGCAATACATAAACTGCTTGGACTTTTAGAAAGTGGAAGTAATAGATGTATAGGCTGTGGACTTTGTGAAAAAATATGTATATCAAAATGTATCAGAATGGATACAAAAATTGATGAAGAATCTAGAAAAGAGGTTGTTGAGTATTCAATTAATCTTGGTCGTTGTATTTTTTGTGGATATTGTGCTGAAGTTTGTCCAGAACTTGCAATTGTTCATGGTGATAGATATGAAAATGCAAGTGAGCAAAGAGAACACTTTATGTTAAAAGATGATCTTTTAACACCATTTGCAGAGCTTCAAAACCAATTAGAATATCAAGGTTTTGGTGCAATATCTGATGATGCTGACAAAAAAATCAAAAAAACACCATTAGCGTATTAAGGAATTAAGATGTTTGAAGTAGTAGCTTTTTATTTATTTGCTTTTTTAACAATAGCAATGTTTAGTGTAACAGTTGTAACAAAAAATGCACTGTACGCTTTAAGTTCGTTGGCAGCTGGTATGATATTTATATCGGCATTTTTCTTTCTTCTAGGAGCTGAATTTCTAGGGGCAGTACAAATAGTAGTTTATACAGGTGCAGTTATGGCTTTATATGCATTTGGTATGATGTTTTTTGATTCTATTAATGATATTAGAGAGTCAGTAAAAAATCCAAGATTAACTTTTGTAATGACAGGTATTATTGCTCTTTTAGTGGTATTTATATTTGTTGGACCTATTATTGGTGCAAATGCAGTAGCACACTATCCAATTCATGAAGCTTATGGAAATACGCAAGATGTTGGTTTAGTATTGTTTACAAAATATTTAGTACCATTTGAGGTAGCTGCAGTAATGTTACTTGTTGCTATGATTGGTGGTATTATTTTAGCAGGTAAAAAAATGGATATCTCAGTAACTCAAATGAGTGAAACAGAACTTGATAATCACAAAACTGATACAGAGATTAAAAAGGATGTTAAATGAGTATTACATTAAATGATTATTTAATTTTAAGTACAATTATTTTTATGATTGGTATGTATGGTGCTATGAGAAGAACTAACTTACTTATGTTATTTTTCTCAACAGAAATTATGTTAAATGCTGTAAATATTGGTTTTGCAGCTATTTCAAAATTTCATGGTGATTTAACTGGTCAGATGTTTGCATTTTTTATTATTGCAATCGCTGCTAGTGAAGTTGCTATTGGTTTAGGTTTATTAATTTTGTGGTTTAAAAGGCATAATAATATTGATCTAGATTCACTACAAAGTATGAAGGGATAAAGATGGAAAATTATTTATATATTGCACTTTTTGCACCACTAGTTGGTTCACTTTTTGCAGCACTTTTTGGTAATACACCAAAGAAGTTGATTACAGGTCTTGTAACATCAGGATTATTAGCTACATCACTTGTTGCTTCTTTAGCATTATTATACTATGTATTCAGTACGGGAAATATAGTACATGTAAAAATGTTAGATTGGATTGTAATAGGGAATGTTAATATACCATTTGGTTTTGTTGTAGATCAAGTAAGTGTTGTTATGATGGTTGTTGTTACAATGGTATCAACAATGGTTCATATCCACTCAATTGGTTATATGGATCATGATAGAAGTTTTAATAGATTCTTCGCATGGTTATCAGCATTCGTTTTTTCAATGATGATTCTAGTTATGTCAGATAACTTTGCTGGTCTATTTATTGGATGGGAAGGTGTTGGTCTTTGTTCTTGGGGACTAATTGGATTTTGGTATCATAAAAAAGATGTTGAAAGATCTAAAGATATTGAAAAATCACCTTTTTCTACTTTATCACCATATTCAGCTGTATCTCCAGGATGGGCCGCTAATGAAGCGTTTATTATGAATAGAGTTGCCGATTTAGGTATGTTAATTGGTATGTTCTTAATATTTTGGAATATTGGTAGTTTACAATATAATGAGGTGTTTGCAAAAATAGGTACACTTGACCATGGTTTAATTGTAGCAATTGGGGTTTTCTTATTTATTGGTGCTATGGGTAAATCTGCTCAATTCCCATTTAATACATGGCTTGCTAATGCGATGGAAGGTCCTACACCTGTGTCTGCATTGATTCACGCTGCTACTATGGTTACTGCTGGAGTTTATTTAGTAATTAGAGCAAATGAGATATTTACAATTATCCCTGAAGTTGGATACTTTATTGCAAGTCTTGGTGCATTTGTTGCTATTGGAGCTGCTACAATGGCATTGGTTGCTACAAATATGAAGAAAATCATTGCATACTCTACATTGTCTCAGTTAGGATATATGTTTGTTGCTGCTGGACTTGGTGCATACTGGGTAGCTTTATTTCACCTTGCAACTCATGCATTCTTTAAATCAGTTCTATTCTTAGGTGCTGGTAATGTTATGCATGCTACAAACGATGAGATAAATATTAAAAAAATGGGTGGACTTAAAAAACATATGCCACAAACGGCATTGATTATGACAATTGCTTCAGTTGCACTTGCTGGTATTTTCCCACTTGCTGGTTTCTTCTCAAAAGATTTAATTCTTGAGGTTGCTTTTGGAAGTCATGCTTACATAATTTGGGGTGTATTATGGATAACTGCTGGTTTAACTGCATTTTATTCATTTAGACTTGTTATGTATGTATTTTATGGAACAGAAAATTATGATCATGATAAGGTACATCCACATGAAACATACCCATTTGTAATTGCAGCTATGACACCATTAGCATTATTAGCTATTAGTGCTGGTTGGATGCAAGGTAGCTTTGTTGAGATGGTTACAAAGGTATTACCACCTTTAGAGGTGCACGCAAGTAGTACTACTATTTGGATACTTATTATTATTACAACTGCTATTGCTTTATCTGGTATTGCATTTGCAGTATGGAAATTTAATAGAGATGGTACATACTTTAGTGAATCTATGAAAGATAGATTTTGTTATAAGTTATTGGCAAACCAATACTATATACCACACTTTTGGGAAGCAGCTGTTACTAAACCATATCTAGCACTATCTAAATTTAGTTGGAAAGAACTAGATCTTAAATTAATAGATGCAATTGTTGATGGAGTAGCAAAAGGTATCTATGATGGTGGTGATGCTGGAACTGCAATGCAGTCAGGAAACTTATCTAAAGGTCTTAAGTGGATGGGTATTGGTATTCTTGTATTACTAATCCTAGTAGTTGCTTTTGGCAATTTGAAGTAAGAGAGGAGAATAAATGGAATACATTTTATCAATATTAATATTTTTTCCAGCGTTTGCAGCTGCTATAGGTTTTATGGTAGATAAGGATGCAATTAGAGCGTATGGAATCACAGTTACAGCAATAGAGTTTGTGCTCTCTTGCTTCTTATGGTTTAGTTTTGACAATAGTGTTGCTGGGATGCAATTTACTGAGTTTATCCCTGTAATATCACAGTATGGAATATCTTACAACTTAGGTGTTGATGGTATATCACTATTTTTAATTATAATGACAACATTTATGACTATGATATCTTTAATAGGTTTAACTGAAAAAAGAGATTTAAAAAATCTTATCATTACAGTTTTATTTTTAGAGATGACTATGGTTGGGGTTTTTGTTGCTTTAGATGCAATTATGTTCTACCTATTTTGGGAGCTTTCATTAGTACCAATGCTTTACATCGTTGGAGCATGGGGTGGAAAATTAAGAATATATGCTTCAATTAAATTTTTCTTATATACATTTACAGGTTCATTAGTGATGCTTGTTGGTATGTTGTATTTAGGTTATGTATATTTTCAAGCAACAGGAAACTGGAGCTTTAGTTTACTAGACTGGAATATGCTAATGTTACCATTTAATATGCAGATGTGGTTATTTGTAGCATTCTTCTTAGGATTTGCTATTAAAGTACCAATGGTACCATTTCATACATGGCTTCCATATGCACATGGTCAAGCACCAACAATTGGTTCAGTGATACTTGCAGCAGTTTTATTAAAAATGGGTACATATGGATTTATTAGATTCTCTTTACCATTATTTCCTGATGCATCCGTTGCTATGATGATACCAATGGGTGTATTAGCTGTAATAGCTATTATTTATACAGCTATGGTTGCTTATGCTCAAGAAGATATAAAGCAAGTTATTGCATATAGTTCTGTATCTCATATGGGTGTTATTATACTTGGTATTTTTGCACTTAATGTAGAGGGTATTGGTGGTTCAATATTTTTAATGATCTCTCATGGTATTGTTTCTGGAGCACTGTTTATGTTAGTTGGTGTTATTTATGATAGAAGAGGTACTAAAATGATGAGCGAGTTTGGTGGATTAGCAAGAGTTATGCCTATGTATGCAACCGTATTTGGTATTATGCTTATGGCTTCTGTTGGATTACCACTTACTATTGGTTTTGTTGGAGAGTTTTTAAGTTTACTTGGATTTTTTGCAGTATCACCACTATTAACAGGACTTGCAGGTACAACTATTATTTTAGGTGCTGTTTATATGTTAGTACTTTACAAAAGAACATTCTTTGGACCAATTACAAATCCAATAAATGAAAAGTTACAAGATATAAAAGGTAGAGAAGTTACAGCTTTAGTTCCTCTTGTAATGTTGGTTGTTTATCTTGGAGTTTATCCTAAACCAATTTTAGAACCAGTTGATAAGTCTGTAAAACAACTTGTACAAATTATGTACTTAAAATCAACTACACCTGAAGCAAAAGCTAAAATTGCTTCTGTAAACACAATAGGGGAGGTTAAGTAATGATACCACCAATTAATATAGATGTGGCAGCTTTAAACCTGCCATCGTTAGCTCCAATGCTTGTTGCAATTGTTGGTGCTTTGGTTATTTTATGTATTGATTTAGCTACAAAGAATTTACATAAGTCTTTGTATGTTATGTTAACTATTTTATTTTTATTAATAGATTTAGGTACAGTTATTGGTTATGATGGGGCTAGTAGAGGTTTTTTTGATATAATGCTAATGGATGGTATTGCTATACTGTCTCAAATTATTATAATTATCGGTTCCGCTTTATTTGTTATACTTGCTTTATCTCAACAAAGATTTCATGAGTATAGATATCCAGAGTATTTTGCTTTATTCTTATTTATGGTAGCTGGTTTCCAATTTATGGTTGCTTCAGATAGTTTAATTTTAATTTTTGTAGGTCTTGAAACTGCATCTATGGCTTTATATACATTAATAGCAATGCATAATAGAGATAAATCAACAGAAGCTGCAATTAAATATTTTACAATGGGTGCATTAGCAGCAGGTTTCTTTGCTTTTGGTTCTATGATATTTTATGCTTTAACAGGAAGTGTTGAACTTGGACAAATCTCTGCTAGTTTCGTAGCATCAAATTTTGAAAACTATCCATTAATTTTAGTTGGTATAGTATTTATTCTTGGTGGTCTTGGATTTAAATTATCTTTAGTTCCATTTCACACATGGGCACCTGATGTTTATGAGGGATCAAGTTCAGCTATGGCTGGATATATGTCAATTATTCCAAAAATTGCTGCTTTTGTTGTAGCATTAAGATTTTTTGAAATTTTTGTAAGCGTTGATAATCAATGGGTTGAATTGATCTTATATGTTACTGTTGTTATCACTATGACTTTACCAAATATGGTAGCATTAGTTCAAACAGATGTAAAAAGAATGTTAGCTTATTCATCTGTTTCACATGCAGGTTTTGTAATGGGTGCTATTTTAGTTGGAAATACACAAGCAACTGAAGGTTTATTTTTATATTGGATTTTATTTTTATTCACTAATCTTGGTGCATTTGCTATGTTATGGATTAATAGAACTAAAAATACTCATGGATTCCAAAGTGATCATCCTTTTGAAAAGTTTGCTGGTTTAGTGAAAATTTCACCTATAACTGCATCAATTATGGGGCTATTTTTATTAAGTCTTGCAGGTGTTCCACCATTTAGTTTATTTTGGGGAAAAATGTTTTTAATTGGAGCAGCTGTTAATGGTGGATATATAATACTTGCACTTATTATGGCACTTAACTCTGCAATTGCTGCTTACTATTATTTAAAACTAATAGTTTATATGTTCCTAAAAGAACCTTCAAATGATGATAGAATAGAGTTTATGGGTAATGCGAATAATCCATTAAGAACAGTTGTAGGTATCTCTGCAATTATTACACTTACATCAATATTCTATATTGATCCATTATTAGAGATGATCTCTACTTATGTACAAATGAGTGGATTTTAGAGAATTATTCTTTAGAAATATAAATAAAAAAGCTGGTGTTTTACATCAGCTTTTTTTATTTGGTACTAGTTGTATTAAAATATAATGTATAGTATTTAAAGAAGCATTTGGTATAATCGCGTATATATTATACCAAAGGTAGATACAAAGCATGAATTTTGAAACATACCCATTTGAAAAATTAACTGAACTTTTAAAAGATATAGAGCCTAATTCTAATTATCAATTAAGTAGCTTAACTATAGGTGAACCTCAATTTAAAACACCAAATTTTATTCAAGATGAATTGAAAAGCTCGACAGAACTTTTAAATAAATATCCAAAAACAATAGGAGAAGAGTATTTAAGAGAGTCGATGTTAAACTTTATAGAAAAAAGGTTTCAAGTAAAACTCAACAATAGTGAAATAATACCAACTTTTGGAACACGAGAGGTGTTGTTTAATTTTCCTCAGTTTTTGCTTTTTGATAAAAAAAACCCAACTATAGCATTTCCAAATCCATTTTATCAAATATATGAAGGTGCAGCAATAGCTAGTCGTGCTAATATAATACATATGAATATGACAAAAGAGAATGATTTTTTAGTAGATCTAACACCTGAGCAAATGAGAGAATCAGACTTAGTGATTTTAAACTATCCAAATAATCCAACAAGTGCAACGATATCTAAAGAGCAGTTAGTGGTATGGGTAAAAAGAGCAATAGAGTATGACTTTGTTTTAATAAACGATGAATGTTACAGCGAACTATATTTTGATGAACAAACAAAGCCAATATCTTTACTTGAAGCTTGTATAGAAGCTAATAACTTAGAGTTTAAAAACTGTTTAGTTTTAAATTCTATATCAAAAAGAAGCTCAGCTCCAGGATTAAGAAGTGGATTTATTGCTGGTGATAAAGATATTTTAAAATCATATATGCAATATAGAACATATGTAGGGTGTGCTTTACCTCTTCCTTTGCAAAAAACTGCTTCAATTGCTTGGAATGATGAATATCATGTAAAAGAATTTAGAAAAATTTATAAAGAAAATTTTGAAATAGCTAAAGAAATATTAGATATTAAAATTCCAGATGCAACATTTTACATATGGCTAGAAGTAGAAGATGAATTGAAATTTACACAAGAGTTGTACAAAGAAAAGAATATAAAAGTATTACCTGGAAGTTTTCTTGGGAGAGATGATATAGGTAAAGGATATATACGTATAGCATTGGTTGAAAATGCAATTAAAACAAGAGAAGTATTAACTAGATTAAAAGAGTTTATTACTCAATATAAAGGGATATAGTATGGACAAACAAGAACTTAATGAAGCTAGAACAAATCCTGAATTTTTAGCTTATTTAAATGAAAAAGAGAAAGAGGTTATGGAATCAAGGTCTGTATCAGGACTTTATGAGGTACTTGATTCTCTTCTTGTGTTAGATTTAGATGAGCAAAGAGTTCATAAAATATATAGTGAAATATTAAAAGTGTCATTTGATAAAATTGAAGAGAGATTAAAAGAGGATACAAAGTTATCTCTTGATGGTGAAGATATATATTTTGTAAGAAGCTTTTATGAACATGCAATAGAAAAATGGAGTATGCTAAATTTTGATGGGGCTAATGAACTATTTTTTATACTTACTCAAATAGTTGATGATGAAGTCTTAGTGGATGCATTAAATGTACACTTAATAGCTTGTGCTAAAAAAATAGATATGGATAATTTTTATGATGATAATGTATTGTTAGAAGATAAAGAGATCGATGAAAAATATGGATATTTTATAACAGAGTTTAATTTTGATACAAAAAAATACTTAGAGTCAAATGTAAATATCTTAAATGAACAATTTGAAAAACTAAAGCATCTATTAAGTTAATGAGAGTACATTTTATAGGAATAGGTGGTATTGGTTTATCTGCTTTAGCAAGATTTATGCAACATAGTGGACATACTGTAAGTGGTTCAGATATAAAAGATACACCAATAACAAAAAAATTATCATCTGAAGGTGTTAAGATTACTATTCCCCAATCTGCAAGAGCTATTGATGGTCAAGATTTAATTATATATAGTGCAGCAGTTTTAAATGACAATGTTGAGATACTTGAAGCTAAAAAACAACAGCTTATACTTTTACCAAGAAAAGATGCCCTTAGTATTATAATGCAAAAAACAAAAAACTATTGTATATGTGCAGCACATGGAAAAAGTACAACAACAGCTATTTTAAGTTCTATTTTACAAAGTTCAGCAATTATTGGAGCTATTAGTAAAGAGTTTGATTCAAACTTTAGATATATTGATGATACCTTATGTTTTGAAGCAGATGAGAGTGATGAAAGCTTTATTCTTTCACATCCTTTTTGTTCAATTGTATTAAATACTGAACCTGAACATATGGAGTATTATAATTATGATGAGAATAGATTTTATGCAGCGTATAAAAAATTCTTAGATATCGCACCATTACGAGTTATTAATGCAGAGGATGATTTTTTAAAAGATTATAAAGAGGATGCAATAAGGTTATATCCATCTAAAGATATATCTAATATAGAATTTTATTTAAAAGATGATGAACCATTTACAAAATTTCAATTAAAAGATTTAGGGATATTTGAGGTATGGGGATTTGGCGAACATATAGCGTTAGATGCCTCTTGTGCAATATTAGCTGCGAAGGAAACACTGAATATTGAAATAATTAGAACAAATTTAGCAAAATATAAAGGTATAAAAAAAAGATTTGATGTTGTTCAAAAAAGTAAAGAACTAGTTATTATAGATGACTATGCGCATCATCCAACAGAGATAAAAGTTACTGTTAATTCAGTAAAATTATATCAAAATTTCAAAAAATTAAAACCTTTTATAATAATATGGCAACCACATAAATATAGTCGTACTATAGATAATCTTGAGTCTTTTAAAGAGTGCTTTGAGGGTTGTGATGAGTTGATTATTCTTCCTGTTTGGACAGTTGCTGAAGAGATAAAAGAGATTGATTTTAAAAAAGAATTTTCAAATTATAATACAACCTTAGTAGACAAAGTCAATACATTTAATGGTAAAATAGAATTAATTGAAGAAGATAAAATTACAAGAACTATAGTTAATGGTATTGTAGTTGGTGTAGGTGCAGGTGATATAACTTATCAGCTGAGATATTAATATAAAAGATGATTAAAGAGAGATATGAAAAAAGAAATATTTAATATATCAATACTAGTTACTTTATTTACTGGGTGTGCAACAGTCGATAAAGCACTAGTACCTGTTGATAATACAGTTTATAAACTAAAGACAATATATAAAGATACTCATCATAGTATTAAAGAAACTTATAATAATACAAGTCATAATATAAATGAATTAAAATCAAATATTTATGAAACACCAGTTGTAAATATAATTTTTGATGATGATGATATTCTAGTAAATAGGGATCAAAACTTTATAAAGTGGTCAGGTAGTACAAACTATAGTTCTATAAAAATTATAAAATCTTACATGAAAAAAAATAATATTAGTTTAGATGAAAATAGTTTAAAAGTTTCAGATAAAATGAATATATTAAAAGAACATTTTTTTGATAAACTTAAAAAAGAGCATATTTCTAAATTTGAAAACAAAAATAAAAAAGTCAAATTTAATTCATTTCTTACAGATAGAGAAAATATAAAAAAAATCTATGAGTATAAAACAAAACTAAGTATTAGTGAGCATGATTGGAATATGAATATTTCAAAAACACAAAAAAAAGTAGCAGAATTAATGTTAGCTACTTTATTTGATAAACCTATAATAAAGTTTATATCTTATGATCCATATGAAAAAGAGTTATATTTGTTAGTTAGTTCTAAGCAAAATGGATTTAAACAAAAAATAAAATTTGAAATACCTAAAGATTTCGCTAAATCAATAAAAAAGAATTTAGCTTATTTAAAACCAGTAATATATTTTAAATTTGATAACAATAAACTTGAATTAGTTGGCGCAAGTATCAGATATAATAAAAGATCCTTTCTTGGAAAATTCACAGATTCTTCATATTTTAGAGAAAGTTCAATAAAAATGAGTACAGATAAGCTATCACTAAAAGAACAAGATGTGCAGTATACAGAAGTTGTAAAGAATATCACTCCTCCATCATAGTACTTTCATTTAGAGGGTGAAAATATAGGGTATGGACAAGGAAAAACTAAAGATGAAGCAAAGAGTGATGCATATAAAAATATAGCACAAAATATTAAAGTTGTAGTAAATTCAAGTTTTACAACAAATAAAAAAGTATCAGGCTCAATATCATCTAAAAGTTTAAAAAGTGATATAAAAGTAAAAGCACAAGATATTGCAATTGAGAATTCAAAGGTTATAAAACTTGAGAAAAAAGATGGTATTTGGTTTGTTGCGATTACGTATTAGTGATGATAAAAGAAGTTTTTAGATAAAATACAAAAAATATTAGTTAGGGGATAGTAAATATGGTAGAAAGATACGCAAGAGAAGAGATGACAAAACACTGGACACAACATGCAAGATATGCTGCATGGCTAGAGGTTGAAAAAGCAGCAGTAAAAGCTTGGAATAAGCTTGGTCTTATTCCAGATGCCGATGCTCAAAAGATTGTTAAAAATGCTACTTTTTCAGTTGAAAGAATTGAAGAGATTGAAGCTGTTACAAAACACGATTTAATTGCATTTAATACAAGTGTTTCAGAGTCACTTGGTGATGAATCAAGATGGTTTCACTATGGTATGACATCTTCTGATGCAGTTGATACAGGTGTTGCTATTCAGATGAGGGATTCACTTAAAATAATCATCAAAGATGTTAAAATGTTAATGAAATCAATTAAAAAAAGAGCTAAAGAGCATAAGATGACTTTAATGGTTGGAAGAAGCCATGGAATTCATGGTGAGCCTATCACTTTTGGTCTTACTCTTGCAGTTTGGTATGATGAGATGGCAAGACATCTAAAAAATTTAAAAGAGACACAAAAAGTTATCTCTGTTGGCCAAATCTCTGGTGCTATGGGTAACTTTGCACATGCTCCATTAAAGCTTGAAGAGTATGCTATGAAAGAACTAGGACTTAAACCTGAGCCATGTTCTAATCAAGTTGTACATAGAGATAGATATGCAAGACTTGCAACTGCATTAGCTTGTATGGCTTCTACAGTTGAAAAATTTGCAGTTCAAGTTAGACACCTTCAAAGAACAGAAGTTTATGAGTGTGAAGAGTTTTTTGCTAAGGGGCAAAAAGGTAGTTCAGCTATGCCACATAAAAGAAACCCTATATTAACTGAAAATATTACAGGATTAGCTAGATCAATAAGAGCTCATGCAGCTCCTGCTATGGAAAATGTAGCTTTATGGCACGAAAGAGATATCTCTCACTCATCAAGTGAAAGATTTTGGCTTCCTGATGCATTTATAACAACTGATTTTATGCTTCACAGAATGAATAATGTAATTGTAAACTTAACAGTAATGCCTGAAAATATGATGAAAAATTTAAACCTAACAGGTGGACTTGTATTTTCTCAAAGAGTACTACTTGAACTTCCACTCAAAGGGGTAAGTAGAGAAGATGCTTATAAAATTGTACAAAGAAATGCTATGAAAGTTTGGGAAGAGATTCAGCAAGGCAAAGCAACTACAAATAAGAAAGGTGAGTCCTTATATCTTGGTCACTTACTTGGTGATAAAGAGCTTAGAAGTAAGCTTAGTGAAGAGCAAATAAGAGAGTGTTTTAACTTTGAGTATTACACTAAAAATGTAAATAATATTTTCAAAAGAGTTTTTAAAAAATAAATCTCTTTTATTTTAAGTAAAATGATAATAAAATAAGTAATATTATCATTTGCTTAGGAACCTAATGGCTTTAAAAAAAACTATACTTTTTCTTCTTTTTATTATAATATCTGTTACTATATATTATGGTGCAGATAATTATAAAGAAGAGTTAATATTAAAATATCAAAATAAAAACTATCAAGAGATTCAAAAGCAGAATAAATTACTTTTTACAAATGTATATCTAAAATATAAAAATGAATCTATTTACAAAACTAAACAACTAATAAAATCCTTAAATGTAGTAGATAAAATACTAAATCCTCAAAATAAGTTTGAATACTATAACTCAGATAATAGTGTAATAAAGTTATTTGATATTAAAGGATTAGAAATATTTAGTAATGATATAGAGGAGTATGAAACAGATAATAAAATTAAAAGATATATTGAGTATTTTTTAAAGAATCCAATGTATACTACGGATCTAATAACTAATCAAAAAGGTATGTTTTTATCTATACTTATTCCAATATTTAAAGATGATAAGTTAATAGGTGTATTTGAAATAAATAAAAACTTTGATTTAATTACTACACAGTTAAATGATAAAAATTTAAAATTAGTCATATTATTAAATAAAAGGGATTCCAATAATATAGACTTAAATCTTTCATACTCTAGGCTATTTACCAATCAAAATTATGTTGTAAATAAAAATAGCGATAAGTATTATCTAAAAATATTAGAACAAAGTAGTATTATTAAAGATGCAAATACAAATCAAACTATTGATTACAAAGGTGGAGTGATAATAAATAGAGTTGCACTAGATAACAATATAGCAAATGCATATATAATTAAATCAATGGATGATATAAATCATACGAATATTGATTTTATTATATTGATGATTAATTTGATTGTAGTGTTGTCTATTTTTGTTATATTTTTTATTTTTTATTTTTTAACAAAAAGTAGTGAAACCAAAAATATTATTATGGAAAACAAAATATTGCTAGAAGATAATAAAAAACTCAAAGTATTATCTGATAATTTGGATTTTAATGAAAAGAAATTATCAAATTTGTTTAATTTGCAACCAAACATAATGTTCATATCAAATGGTTTTAAAATAGTTCAAGTAAATAAAAGGTTTATGGGTTTTTTTAGAAGATACAAGAGTTTTGAAAACTTTAAAAATGAGCACAACTGTATATCTGAACTTTTTGAAGAAACCGATTTGCCACATTATGTAACAAGTAACATGGTTGATAGTAAAGATTGGCTTGAATATATACTTGAAAATCCTAAAAAACTTTATAAAACAATTATGTCAGTAGATGGAGAAGCTCACCATTTTATTATAAAAGTAAATGAGATGGACTTTGTTAAAAAATTTCAAGAAAGATATATCGTAGTTGCATTTGTTGATATTACTCAAGATATGAGTAGTAAGCAAAATGAAAGGAGTGATACTTGTGAGATAAATAGCGATTTTGATATCTCATTTATGATTGAACACTCTATCTCTTTGACTTTATATGAGTATTCAAATATAACACCAACAAAACAAGCAATATTTAAGGCAAAAAAAGAGGATCAGTTAGATTTTGATTGTGTATATTCAAAACTAAAGTTTATTACAAAAGGTAAAGAGTTAAATTGGAAAGTTATTTTTCCAGTGGATACTTTGTCATATATTCAAAATATTATTACATTTAATTACGATGCAAAAATAACAACAGTTCTTGATGATGATTTAAAAGATATAGCTTTTGAATTGGTTAATAATATTGCAATAAATTTAACTCACGAGATAAATAACTCAAATAATCATTCTATTGATGATTTAGAATACAAACACGATAAGAGTATTGAATCATACAAAGGAGATAGTGAACATATTTATAAATTTATTATATTTATTGATAATAAAGAGATAGATATATACATAGAATTTGATAATGATAGTTTATTTTATATTAGACAAATACAGATGTTAGGTGTGTTATTTAACTAAGCTTTAATTAAAAAGAAGAGATGAACTCTACTCTTTAATTTTAGAAATTAGCTCTTTTGCACTATTTAGTGCAGTTTCACTATTGTCTTTATCAAAAGTTAAAGCAACTGCCATTCTTCTTCCAAGGTGAGTTTGAGGTTTACCAAATACTCTTACGAATGAGTTTGTAGTAAATATTGATGGATCAATATTTAATTCAGGTGTAAATGTATCAGTTGTAGATTTATATGCAGCACTTGCTCCGCAACCATAATTTATATAATCAAGAGGAAGTCCTAAAACTGCTCTAATGTGTAGTGCAAATTGAGTTTGTGATTGAGTTATCATTGTTACCATACCTGTATCGTGTGGTCTTGGGCTTACTTCAGAAAAATATACATCATCGCCTTTTACAAATAACTCAACACCAAAAAGTCCACGACCACCTAAGCCATCAGTGATTTTTTTTGCTACATCTATGGCTTTTTGACGTGCAGCTTCACTCATATTCATAGGTTGCCACGAGAAAATATAATCACCATCTTTTTGGATATGACCTATAGGCTCACAAAATGCTGTACCTGTTTCGTTTCTAACTGTAAGAAGCGTTATCTCATAATCAAATGTTATAAACTCTTCAACAATTAACTCACTAGCATCACCTCTAGCCTCTTTTGCAAGTTCCCAAGAAGCTGGCAAATCTTTAGGTGTTTTAGCAATACTTTGCCCATGACCTGAACTACTCATAACAGGTTTGATTACACAAGGAAAGCCAATCTTTGAAGCTGCTTTCTCTAAACCATCAAATGTAGTTACAAATTCATATTTACTAGCTGGAAGTTTTAGCTCTTCACAAGCAAATACTCTAATGTTTTTTCTATTCATAGTTTTATTTACAGCTTCTGCATTTGGTATTACATGAAACCCCTCTTTTTGGGCAGTAAAAAGTGCAGAGATACTAATAGCTTCAACCTCTGGTAAAATAAAATCAGGTTTCTCTTTTCTTATTACATCTAAAACTTCATCTTCATTCTTCATATTTATAACATAAGATCTATTTGCAACTAAATGAGCAGGTGCATTGCTATAGCTATCTACTGCAATAGTCTCTATTCCTAACCTTTGTGCTTCTATAACAACCTCTTTGCCTAGCTCGCCACTACCTAATAACATTATTTTAATACTATTTGATTTTAATGGTGCAGTAAATTTCATATAATTATCCTTGATTTTTAATAGTTTTATTTTAATATATCTGCACTTAAGAGTTGATTTAGTATAATCTCCACTATAAATTATAAGAAAAGGAAATATCATGGGAATGCCTAGTGGATTTGAACTATTTGCTATTATAGCTGTAGTAGTACTATTATTTGGAGGAAAAAAGATACCAGAGATGATGAAAGGTATTGGAAAAGGAATTAAAGAGTTTAAAGGTGCAGTAAAAGAAGATGAAACACCTGCAAATATGACTACTAATGAGAAGAAAATTGAAGATGAATCTACTGTTGCACAAACAACAGCTACAAATACTGAAACAAAAACAACAGTTTAATTGTTTAGAGGATTAAAATAGAAGTGCAAAATATTGTAAAAAAATATATAGAAGAGATTCTAGAAAAACAAATTGTCCTAGAGAAACCAAAAGATTTATCTTTGGGGCATTTTGCTACACCTGTTGCTTTTTCATTAGCAAAAGAATTAAGAAAAAATCCTATGATGATTGCTGATGATTTAGCATCAAAGTTTAAAGATAGTGATATTTTTGAATCAGTAACTGCAGTGAAAGGTTTTGTAAACTTCAAGCTATCAAATAACTTCTTAACATCACAAATTGATAAGGCATTAGAGTTACAACAAGAGTTTGCCAAAGGTGAAAATAAAAACGAGTCTATACTGTTAGAATTTGTTAGTGCAAATCCAACAGGACCTCTTCATATTGGACATGCTAGAGGTGCAGTATTTGGTGATGCTTTATTAAAAGTAGGAAGATATCTTGGATATGATATTCAAAGTGAGTATTATGTAAATGACGCAGGTGCACAGATGGATCTTCTTGGATTATCTGTCTATCTAGCAGGTAGAGAATCAGTTCTTGGAGTTGCTGTTGAGTATCCAGAGAAATACTATAGAGGTGATTACCTATTTGATATAGCCAAACTATGTGAAGAGAAATTTGGAAAAGAGATCTTTGAAGATGCTTCTAGACAAATGGAACTAGCTCATTTTGCAAAAGAGGAAGTATTAGCTTTAATTAAAAGCGATATGTCTGACTTAGGTATAACATTTGATAACTATATTAGTGAAAAATCTTTATATGTAAACTGGGATGAAACAAAAACTATATTAGAATCAAATGGTAGCATTTACAATAAAGATGGAAAAGACTTTATTCGATCAACTGATCATGGAGATGATTCAGATAGAGTTGTTGTACGAGAAAATGGAATCCCTACATATCTAGCAGGTGATATTATATATCATAAAGATAAGTATGATAGAAAATTTGATAGATACATAAATATTTGGGGTGCAGATCATCATGGTTATATAAAAAGAGTAAAATCTGCTATTGAATTTCTTGGAAATGATTCATCAAAACTAGAAATTTTACTTTCTCAGATGGTTGCACTTCTTCAAGGTGGACAACCATACAAAATGAGTAAAAGAGCAGGTACTGTTATTCTAATGAGTGATATTGTTCAAGAGATAGGTGCAGATAGTTTAAGGTTTGTATTTTTAACTAAAAAATCTGATACTCATTTAGAGTTTGATATTGACTTACTTAAAAATAATGATTCTAGTAATCCTGTATTTTATATAAATTATGCACATGCAAGAATCAATCAATTATTTAAAAAAGCTGAACTTAGTGTTGAAGAGGTAAAAGATTCTTCAATAGATAATATAAACCAAGATGCAAAAGATTTAGTTTATGAATCTCTACTTTTAGGTGCAATTCTAAATGAAGCCTTTGATAAAAGAGATATGCAAAAAATTACAGATTATCTTCATGGATTAAGTGCTATGATACATAAGTTTTATAATGAACATAGAATTGTAGGTATTGAAGAGCAAGACCAGTATTTAAAAGTTTTAAGTATGGCAGCACTTACAATTAGAACAGGTCTTGGTGTTCTTGGAATAAAAGCAAAGGATGTAATGTAATGGTAAAATGGGTACTTATTTTATTCGTAGCTGTAATTGGTTATATGATTTATACAGGGAATATGGGTGGAGCAAAAGAAGCTACTGGGAATTATGTAAAAGTAAGACATACTCAAGTAGAAGATGGTGCAGCAGAAGCTAGACCAAACATACTTCACTCACTTATAAAAGACAACCCTTTTAAAAGTAAAGA
>JAYEMI010000109.1:0-18790 GCA_034718015.1 Campylobacterota bacterium
TTCTCAAATTAAAATCTTTCTCTTAAACGCTTTGCTAAGTGTCTTACTTTAATTGGACGCGAATTATAATAGGTTTTATTTTATTTGTCAAGAGTGTTTGCTTAATTGAAGTTTAAATTTTTGAATTTGTGATCTCTAGGTCTTTATTACTATCTTTTACATATTGTTTTGTATGAACAATTATAAGCATGCAACTACCATCAATACACTTTTATCAATAAAACTGCTAAGAATAAATGTGTTATAATCTTTATTATAATAAAAAGGTATATAAATATGAAATTAGCAGTATTTGATTTTGATTCAACTCTTATGGATGGTGAGACTATAGATTTTTTCGCTCGTGAACTTGGACTTGAGGAAAAAGTTGCTTCAATAACTGAAAAAGCAATGAATGGTGAGTTGGATTTTTTTGAAAGTTTAATTACTAGAGTTAATCTTCTTGAAGGTTTAGAGTATGACAAAGTAATAGAGATTGGAAAAAATCTTCCTCTTATGCCAGGTGCTTTACAAATTGTTCCTGCTTTAAAAAAAATGGGTTATAAAGTAATATGTTTTAGTGGTGGATTTAGAGTAGGAACAAGTCCAGCTAAAGATACACTGGGATTAGATGCTGATTTTTCCAATGTATTACATCAAAAAGATGGAAAACTCACTGGTCTTGTAGGTGGAGATATGATGTTCGACTATAGTAAAGGAGATATGATAGTAAGGTTACAAAATATACTAGGGGTTACTCGCGAAAATACTTTAGTAGTTGGTGATGGGGCAAATGATAGAAGTATGTTTGCCCATGCAGATACAAGAATTGCTTTTTGTGCAAAAGATATTCTAAAAAAAGATGCCAATATCATAATAGATGAAAAAGATTTAACAAAAATATTAAAATTTATATAACCAATATTTAAGAATTAATCTATTTATATTTTATTTCTTTAAAATTGTTTTTTAATACCCTATATAATTTTATAGGGTATATTATTTGATTTTCATCTACTTTTATCTCTTTGAACTTATCTATATTTTTATATAAAAGATATTCTAATCCAATTAAACTTGAGTAATTAACCCAATTATATCTAATATCATTACCTATTAATTGTGTATACTCTACAAATCCACTTTCTAAACTACCTATAGAGTTTGCAATAATTATATTATCCCTATCCTCTTCTTGAGTAAAAGACAATAGCAAAGGAGTATAGTTTAATTGACTAGATATAATTGTATTTTCACTAATATTAGTTGAGTTAATTTGAGATAATAATATTGAACTCTTTACAATAGATGTATTTAATATTATTGTTGAGTTTTTTAGTTTATCATTATTTTCTAAGAATCTCAAGTACTCAGCATTATTATCACTAATCTCTTTACTATAGACAGTTAATTCTTTTTGAATATAACTACTTAGTGTACTACCCAATGATGTATTATCGTATAAATTTACTAATTTATTTGAATTTACATAACCAATTAGTTCATTGAATTGTTTTTCATAATCAATTGCACCAAAAATAATATTATTTTTTAACAATATATTATCAATATCATTTTTATTTACCAAAGGTAGGTATATCGTAATGTTACTATCTGAGATATCATTAATAAGTTTATAATCATTAGTTGTAAATAATCCAATAATTCTATCAATGTTTAAATCATTTAACTTATCACCTATATTATATTTATCAAATCTTTCACTATCAATATCTATAATCTCTATACTACTATTGATCTCATTATAAATACAATAAGAATTAATAATATTTGATACATCTAATGAATATTTTCCAATATTCAATGATGAAAAAACTAATGCTATTGATTTAGATTCATCACTAATTGCAATATTTTTATTTTCAATTAAACTACTATTATTTTCTTTTGCAAGAGGCAATTCATGAATAATCTTCTGCTTTTGTATGAATGTTGTTGTTCCACCACATGCTACAAACAAAATCACTATTAAAAAACTCATATATATATGTTTCATTTTACTCCGATGCTATATCTATTTTATCTATTATACTTTTACTACTATTTAAAAATGATGGATTCTTAATTAAAAATTTTGGATCAAAAAAAGGAATTATTTTTGAACCGTTAAAATCAAATATTGTCCCTATTTTATCTTGTAGATTATAATTTCTTTTCATAATCATACCAAACGATTCACCTAATGTTATTATTATCTTTGGTTTTAGAATAATTATTTGCTTATACAAATAATCAATACATATATTTATATCTTTTTTATCAACTTCTTTTATTGTTTCACACTTAACTATTGAAGTAAAATAAATATTTTCAATATTTAGAGATATATGATTCTTAAGTAAGTTTTTTATTACCATCATTTCATTAGCACTATGTATCGTTGTAGTAAGACCAACTATCCAAACATCATTTGTTTTTGAACCTATAGAAAAGATTCTTTCATTATTGACTTTTGATAAATTACATAAATTACAATTATGACAATATAAATTTAATTCATCTATATTATCTGGTAAATTAGATAACTGAACTTTCATTTTATTAACATTATTTATATCTGTATACTCATATCCAATTGACTTATATCTCATTAATATATCTATCACTTCTTGATCATCACTATTTATCATCAGAAATTGTACATCAAAGAGACTTTTAAACACTTTTGTTCCATTTATTGGAACATTATATAAATATTACTTGACTTATGTTCCAATAATTGGTACAATGTCGCACAAGAAAATAAAAAAGGACAAAAATGACTGCACCAAATATAAAGTCTGGACCAAGTTTAAGAAAATTAGAATCTGATTTAGAGGTAAATAAAACAACACTTCATAATTGGAAACAAAATAGACCTAAGTTATTTGAATTTATAATCGAATCGTATGAGCATAAAGCTGCTTTAAAAGAAAACATTATGTTTTTAATAAATCAAAAACAAAAAATTGAAGAGAGAATTAATAAAGAGCAAGAGAAAGTTTCTTAATAAGAAAATATATGATATTTAGAAGTATGAAGTTGTAAAACTAAGTATACCGCTATATATAAAAGATATACAACTTCATATATGTAAATATGCAATAAAAAAGCCCCTAAGCCAAACTAAAATTAGTTAGGTTTAGGGGCTTTATTTGTTTTAGGTAAAGTAATTATTTATTACTTGTATCTATGTGTAATTCTACCTTTATCTAAAGAATAAGGTGTAATTTCCACTTTTACTGTATCACCTAATAATATTTTAATATAGTGCATTCTCATTTTACCTGAGATATGACACAATACAACATGACCATTATCCAATTCTACTTTAAAAGTAGCATTAGGTAATACTTCAATAACTTTTCCATCAACAACTATTACATCATCTTTAGCCATTTTAATCCTCTATACTTTCATTAATCATAGTTAATATTTCTGCTTTACCATTTACAATGGCAACTTGGTGCTCATAGTGACTTGTTCTTAATCCATCTGTACTTCTCACAGACCAATTATCTTTTTTATCAACTATAGGCTCTTCATCTTTTTGACATATCATAGGTTCGATACAAAAAATCATTCCATTTTTTATTTTTGGACCTTGTTTTGGATTTGGAGAATCTAAGTAGTTTGGAACTTCTGGATCACAATGTGGCTCGCGCCCTATTCCGTGACCACAAAACTTCACTAATGGTACAAATCCTCTATCAACTATAAAATTTTCCAAAGCAAAACTAAGTTCTTTAAATCTCATACCTTCTTTAATAATATCAATTGCGTAATATAAAGCATCTTTACTACATGCGATTAATTCTTCGTCTTTTTTATTAATATTTCCAATTGGCATAGTGATAGCTGCATCACCATACCAACCATCAATTTCACTACCAATATCTAAACCTAAAATATCACCATCTTTTAAAATTGTATTGTTTGGTACACCATGAATAATTACTTCATTTAGTGAAGTACAAACAGCATTAGGGAAACCATATAAACCTTTAAATGCAGGTCTTGCACCTAGAGATCTTAAATATTTTTCACCCATTGTATCTACTTCTAATAGTGTCATTCCTGATTTTACATTTTCTTGAAGGTATTTTAAAGTCTTCGCAACAGCAAGACCGCTGTTACGAAGTTTTTGAATATCTGTAGCTTTTCTTAAAGGGATAGCCATAGTTGTTATAAACCAACCGCACTAAGCGTATTGTATTTATTTGAATATTGTTGAGCTTCTATTTTTCTCATAGTATCAATTGCCACTTGAACAACAATAAGTACTGCTGTTCCTCCAAAGAAAAATGGAACACCCATAGCTTTTACAATAAGCCAAGGTACAGTAGCAACAACACCTAGATACATAGAACCCCAAAAAGTAAGTCTACTTGCAGTTTCATTTAAAAACTCAGATGTACTTCCACCAGGTCTAACACCAGGTATAAATCCACCTTGTTTTTTTAAGTTTTCAGCAATATCTTTTGCATTAAATGTAATTGATGCATAAAAATATGCAAAAAACACTACAAATAAAAATGTTATAAGATTAAATGTATAGCTATTTGGATTTAAATAATCAGAAATAGCAACAAGTGTTTCATTTTGAGTACCTTGTAAAATAGTAGCTGGAAACATCAAGATAGCACTAGCAAAAATAACTGGAATAACACCACTTAAATTTACTTTAATAGGAATATAATTCATTATTTTTTTATCTTGATTTTGCATCATAACTTTTCTACTATAAGATACAGGAACTCTTCTTTCACCTAACTCAACATAAATAATAGCACCAACAGTTGCAAGAATAACAACTAATATAGCAATTACTGTTAAGAAACTCATTTGTCCATTATTTACTAAATCAATAGTACCACCTATAGCACTTGGAATTGCAGAAACTATACCAGCAAAAATTATAAGAGAGATACCATTACCTATACCTCTTTGTGTAATCTGTTCACCAATCCACATAAGCATCATGGTTCCAGCTACCATAGAGATTGTAGCTACTGCTACAAAAGTATCCATATCAATCATAATTGCACTTTGTCCTGTAGTTCCAGTTAATGAGTTTAATCCCATTGAAACACCTATAGCTTGAATAAAAGTGATACCAATAGTTGCGTATCTGATGATTTGCATATATTTTTGCATACCATCTCTCTCTTTTTTCATTTTTCCTAAAGCAGGAAAAGTAGCAGCAAGAAGTTCCATAATAATTGAAGCAGTAATATAAGGCATAATACCTAAAGAGATAATACTTAGTCTTTCAACAGCATTACCACTGAACATATTAACAAGTCCTAAAGCATTGTTTGAGTTTGTGTCGAAGAATTCTTTTACGACAGTTAAGTCTACACCTGGTACTGGCACATATGCCAGTATTCGGTATATTAAAATAAAACCTAAAGTAATTAAAATTTTATTTAATAAGTCTTTATTCATAGTAACTATTTACCAGTTACAGTTACATTTTCATCTTTAATCTTAGAAGCAATTTCAGACGCAGTTGAACCAATAAGTTTAACTTTTGTAATCTCTTTAGATAATTTATAAACAGATTTAATAGTTTCTAAAGTGATCTCTTCAAGATTTGCAACTTTAGTTACTTTATCAACATTGATAGAGTAAGCTTTTACAACTCTTGAAGTAAATCCTGTTTTAGGAATTCTTTTTTGAAGAGGCATTTGACCACCTTCAAAATGTCTTTTTATTTTATATCCAGATCTTGATTTTTGACCTTTATTACCTCTTGTTGAAGTCTTACCCATTCCAGAACCTTGACCTCTACCTACTCTTTTAGTATTTTTTGTACTACCTGCAGCTGGTTTTAAATCTTGTAATATTGACATCTTATTATCCTTTTATCTTAGCTAAAGCTTCAACAGTAGCTTGTACAAGGTTATTAGGATTATTAGAACCTAATGACTTTGCAATAATATCAGTAATACCTGCAAGCTCAAGAACTGGTCTTGCAGCACCACCAGCAATAAGTCCTGTACCCTCAGATGCAGGTTTTAATAAAATTTTACTTGAGTTGTATTTATTTTCAATATCATGGTTGATAGTTGAACCTGTAATATTCACTTTTACTAAAGATTTAAATGCATCATCTAAAGCTTTCTTAATAGCATCAGGAACCTCTTTTGCTTTACCAACACCAAATCCAACAGTACCATTTTTATCACCAACAACTACTAAAGCAGTAAATCTAAATCTTCTACCACCTTTTGCAACTTTAGTAACTCTTCCTATCTTAACGATAGCTTCTTCGAAATCATCTCTATTAATTGCCATCATTAACCCCTTATAACTTGATTCCATTGTCTCTTAATGCATTTGCAAAACTAGCAACTACACCATGATACAAGTAACCATTTCTATCAAATACAATAGATTCGATATTTTTAGACTTTAAAGTTTCTGCCATTGCAGCAGCTACTTTTACAACATTTTCTTTACTAACAGTAAGTTTTAAAACTCTACTATCAACGCTTGCAAGTGTATTACCCGCAACATCGTCAATAGCTTGCGCATAAAAATACTTGTTAGATTTAAAAATACTTAATCTTGGTAATTCAACGCTACCGTTAACTTTACCTCTTACTCTTTTTTTTCTTCTTAGTCTTAAAGCATTTCTTTTAACTAAGTCTTTTGCTCTACTCATATTTTTATACCTTATTTCTTAGCAGTTTTACCGGCTTTTCTAACGATATGCTCGTCAGTGTATTTAACACCTTTACCTTTGTATGGCTCTGGTGGTCTAAAACCTCTAATCTTCGCAGCAACTTGACCAACTTCTTGTTTATTGCTACCCATAATATTAATAATATTTTTATCAACAGTAATTTCTATTGTATCAGAAATTTCAAAATTAATTGGATGTGAAAATCCTAATTGTAATTCTAATACTTTACCTTTAACTGCTGCTCTATAACCAACACCATTGATCTCTAAAGATTTTTTAAAACCTTCATTTAAACCAACTATAGCATTGTTTGTTAAAGCTCTATATGTTCCCCAGAATGCTCTATCTTGAGACTCTTCTCCAACTAAAGAAAAATTTACATTTCCATCAGCTACTTCAACTCCAACTCTACCATGTGTATCAACATCGATAGACTTAGCGCCTTTTTTTACTGTAATAATTGTATCATTTACAGTAACTTCTACCCCACTTGGGATTGCTACAGGTTTTTTACCAATTCTTGACATATCTTACCTCTTACCAAATTGAACAAAGAAGTTCACCACCAACATTAAGTTTAAAAGCTTCATCGTTAGCTATTACACCCTTGTTAGTAGAAACAATAATTGTCCCATATCCATTTTTAAAAGTTTTAAGTTCAGAAGCATTTTTATAAACTCTTCTTCCTGACTTAGAAATTCTTTTAACTTCATTGATAACACTTTTATCGTTGTCATCATACTTTAAAGTAACTGTAATAGATTTTTTCTTTGGATCTGTATCAACTACTTTATAATCTTCAATATATTCTTTTTCTTTTAAAACATTACAAACAGCTTCTACAGTATTAGAATGGATCAATGTTGTAACTTCTAGTTTTCTCATTGCTGCATTTCTTACTCTAGTTAAAGCGTCTGCGATTAAATCATTCATCATGGGCTTTTCCTTTTACCAACTAGCTTTTCTAACACCAGGTAATAAACCTTCGTTAGCCATTTTTCTTAAACATATTCTACAAATACCAAAATCTCTATAAACAGATTTTGGTCTACCACAAATTGAACATCTTGTGTAAGCTCTACTTGAAAACTTAGGTGCTCTGCTTGCTTTTGCAATCATTGACTTCTTTGCCATTATTCTC
The DNA here is from genome assembly GCA_034718015.1 of Campylobacterota bacterium. GTDB lineage: Bacteria > Campylobacterota > Campylobacteria > Campylobacterales > Arcobacteraceae > JAIOSF01. Next base: position 7,812 of record JAYEMI010000109.1, read on the forward strand.
TCCCTTTAGTAAATGGAATTCCACATAACTCTAATAATCTGTATGATTGCTCATCACTTGAAGTAGAAGTAGTTATAGATATATTCATACCGTGAGTTTGAATAATATTATCAAATTCAACTTCTGGGAACATTAACTGCTCATCTAAACCAAAGTTAAAGTTTCCTGCACCATCAAAACCATTTCTATTTAAACCTCTAAAATCTTTTACTCTTGGAAGTGCAATTGAACATAATTTATCTAAAAATTCATACATTCTTTCACCTCTTAAAGTTACTTTAACTCCAACAGGTACATCTTCTCTTACTTTAAATCCAGCAACAGATTTTTTAGATTTGATTGTAACAGCTTTTTGACCAGCAATTAAAGAGATTGTATCATTAATATTTTGCATTAATTTACTATCTTTCATAGCAAAACCAGCACCAACAGAAATAGAGATTTTCTCTAACTTAGCTGTAAGCATTTTGTTTTGTACAAACTCAGCTTCTAAAGCTGGTTTAATTTCACTTTTATATTTTTCTAATAATCTAGCTGCCATACTATTCACCCTCTACTTTTGCTACATTAGAGATATCTATTGGCATCTCTTTATTAACAAATCCACCATCTTTATTTTGTTCAGATGGTTTAACTGTTTTTTTAGCAATTTTGCAATCTTTAACGATCACTTTTCCAGCTTTTGGCATAACTTCTAAAACTTCACCAGTTTTACCTTTATCATCACCAGCAATAATTCTTACATTATCACCTTTTTTGATTTTATACTTAATCGCCATTATAATACCTCCGGTGCTAGTGAAACAATCTTCATAAATCCAGAATATCTAACTTCTCTTGCGATTGGTCCAAAAATTCTTGTTCCGATTGGTTCTTTTTTCTCATTAAGAATTACTGCAGCATTATCATCAAATCTAATTAAAGATCCATTTTCTCTTTGAATCTCTTTGTGAGTTCTAACAATAACAGCTTTAACAACAGAACCTTTTTTTACTTTTCCAGTTGGAAGTGCTTTTTTAACTGAAGCAACAATAACATCACCTACAGTTGCATATCTTCTATGGCTTCCACCAAGAACTTTAATACACATGATCTCTTTAGCACCTGTATTGTCTGCAACATTTAATCTTGAAAAACTTTGTATCATACATTCGCTCCTGTAGTAAGGATAGTCTTTAATCTAAAAGATTTAGTTTTAGATAATGGTCTACACTCAACTGCAATTACAGTATCACCAACATTAAGCTCATTTTTTTCATCATGAACTAGATATTTTTTAAATCTTTTTACAGTCTTATGGTATTTAGGGTGAATAACTCTTCTTTCAACAAGAACAGAAGCAGTTTTATCACCTGCAGTTTTTACCACAACACCTTGGATTTCTCTTTTATGTGTCATTTAATAAATCCTTAGTATTATTTAGCTGCAGTAATTGCAGTTTGAATTCTAGCTAACTCTTTTTTAGCAGCTCTTAATTCACTAGTATTTGTTAATTGCATAGTTTTTAACTTAAGTCTAAGTTCAAAAAGTTGCACCTTCTTCTCTTTTAATAAATCGTTTAACTCAGTTAAACTTTTACCACTAATATCAGAATAATTCATTTTCACCCTCTGTTGTTACTATCTTAGTTCTGAATGGAAGTTTACTTTGTGCTAATGCAAAAGCTTCTCTTGCAAGAGTTTCATCAACTCCTGCCATCTCAAAACAAATTCTACCTGGCTTGATATTCATAACATATTTATCAACACTACCTTTACCTTTACCCATTCTTGTTTCAAGTGGTTTAGCAGTAAGAGGTTTAGCTGGGAATACAGTGATCCAGATTTTTCCTTGTCTGTTTATCTTTCTAGTCATAGCAATTCTGGCAGCTTCAATTTGTCTACCATCAATTCTTCCATGCTCTAAAGCTTTGATACCTATAGTACCATAAGATAATGAATTAGCATTAAAAGATTTACCTCTATTTCTACCCTTCATTATTTTTCTAAATTTTGTTCTTTTAGGCATTAACATAATTATTTACCTCTTCGTTTTGTTGGTCTTTTTGACTTGTTATCATCATCTGTCTTTTCAACAGGAATTCCTTTTGCAAGAACTTCACCTTTGAATATCCAAACTTTAATACCGATACAACCATAAGTAGTATGACCTTCAGCAAAACCATAATCAATTCTAGCTCTTAATGTATGTAAAGGAACTCTACCTTCTAAATACCACTCAGTTCTAGCCATTTCAGCTCCACCAAGTCTACCAGAAACAGAAACCTTAATACCTTTAGCTCCACCTTTTATCGCATTTTGCATAACTCTTTTCATAGCTCTTCTAAATGCAACTCTTCTTTCTAATTGTTGACCGATATTTTCAGCAGCTAATTGAGCAGAGATGAAAGGTTTTCTTTCCTCTTTGATATTAACAGCAATATCTTTTCCAACAAGTGCGTTTAATGAGTTTTTTAATTTCTCAACATCTGCACCTTTTTTACCAATAATAATACCAGGTCTAGCAGCAACAATAGTAACTCTAACTTTTTTAGTAGTTCTTTCAATAATTGTTTGTGCAATTCCAGCATAATAAAGTTCTTTTTTTACAAACTTTCTTATTTTATTATCTTCTGCAACATTCTCAGGCATTTTAGAAATATTTGGAAACCATCTTGATTCCCAGTTTCTATTGATACCTAATCTTAGTCCAATAGGATTTACTTTTTGACCCATTACTTGTCTCCTTCAATTGCATTTACTTCAACATAAATATGAGCCATTGGCTTATGCTTTGGAGAAGCGCTTCCTCTAGCTCTTGGAGTAAATCTCTTAAGAACTGGACCTCTATCTACTCTACAACTAGTAACAATAGCCTCTTCTGGCTCTAAACCTGAATTTGCTACAGCTGAAGCGATAACTTTTGCAATTATACCTGCTGCTTTATTTGGTGTAAACTCTAAAGATGCAATTGCAACTTCTGCATTCATACCTTGAACTTCTCTTGCAACAAGTCTAGACTTAATAGGAGATACTCTAACAAACTTTAATGTAGCTTTACCCATCTTCTATTAACCTACCTTTCTTTGAACTGAACCTTTGTGACCTTTAAAAGTTCTAGTTGGTGCAAATTCACCTAATTTATATCCAATATGATTTTCTGTAATCATTACTGGTACAAAATTTCTTCCATTATGTACATTGAATGTAAGACCGATCATATCAGGTAATACCATACTTCTTCTTGACCAAGTCTTGATCGGCTTTTTGTCACCACTCTCTACAGCTTTAGAAACTTTCTTAGCTAAGTGAGAATCAACAAATGGACCTTTTTTTATACTTCTTGCCATTTTATACCCTTACTTCTTTCTTCTTGAGATGATTAGTTTATCACTAGCTTTTTTCTTTCTAGTTTTATAACCTTTAGTTGGCATACCCCATGGTGTAACTGGATGTCTACCTGAGTTAGTCTTACCTTCTCCCCCACCATGTGGATGATCGATAGGATTCATTGCAGATCCTCTAGTTTGTGGTCTTATACCTAAATGTCTTTGTCTACCTGCTTTTCCTACTACCATATTTGAGAAATCTTCATTTCCTACAATACCAATAGTTGCAATACAAGCTCCAAGAATTTTTCTCATCTCACCACTTGGAAGTCTTAAGATAATATATTTGTCTTCTCTACCCATAACTTGAGCATAACCACCAGCAGATCTAGCGATTTGACCACCTTTTCCTGGTTTTAATTCAATATTATGAACCATTGTACCTACAGGAATATTTGCTAATAACATAGCATTACCTGGTAAAATATCAAGTCCAGTATTAGCTGAGATAACTGTATCACCAACTTTTAAACCTGAAGGTTGAATAATATATCTTTTTTCACCATCTGCATAGTTAATTAAACAAATTCTACAGTTTCTGTACGGATCGTACTCAACAGTAGCTACTGTTCCAGGAATATCTAATTTATTTCTTTTAAAATCAATAATTCTGTATTGTTTTTTAGCACCAGCTTCTCTGTGTCTTGATGTAATTCTACCATGATGATTTCTACCTGCAGTTGCTTTTACTTTTACAAGTAAACCTCTAACTGTTGGTTTAGAAGTAATATCAGAACTATCCATAACAGACATAAATCTTCTTGCAGGTGTAATTGGTCTAAACTTTTTAATTGCCATCTTTTTACTCCCCTATTATGCTGAAAGGTTCGCTATCTCAGCGCCCTCTGGTAATTTTACGTAGAATTTTTTAAAGTCAGGTCTGCTACCAGCTCTTCCTCTAAATCTCTTAACTTTTCCGCTTTGTCTTAAAGAGTTAACTTTTTCAGGTGTTACTCCAAAAAATTCTTTAAATACTTCTTTTAAACTATTTTTTGTCATTCTTGTGCTTGTTTGTACAACAATTACACCACTTTCTTGTAGTTCAATAGTTTTCTCTGTATAAACAATCGATTTGATATCTGTAATATCTGCCATTATTATACCTCTTATAATAAGCTATCAATTACTGCTTTTTCAATTAATATTGAGTGGTAAGCAGCTACAAGATAAGCATTTAATTCTGATTTTTCAATCACATAACAGTTTTTGATGTTTCTAAAAGCTAAATAAGTTTTATCATCAAAGTTTTCAACTACAACTAAAACATCTCTTTGGTTTAGTTTATTAATAATTGATTTTGCATCTTTTGTTTTACCAGATTCAACTTTAACAGAATCAGTTACAAAAATTGCACCTTTTTGTGCTTGAGCATTTATCGCATATCTTAACGCTAACACTTTTTGCTTTTTGTTAATTTTTTGATTATAATTTCTATTTGATGGTCCAAATACTTGTCCACCACCTACAAATAATGGTGATCTTTTAGAACCCCATCTAGCTCCACCAGAACCTTTTTGTGCTTTAGGTTTTTTACCACCACCACTAACTTCAGATCTGTTTTTAACTCTTGCAGTGTTTGCTCTTAAAGAAGCAAGGTAAGATTTAACATATAAGTGTAAATTATGAGAATTTATACCTTCAAATTTTTCACTTAATGCAATATCACCAGCATTCTCAAATTTATCATTTAATACTACTAATTTACTCATTATGCTATCCTTACTTTACCCATAGAACCGTTAGCTCCAGAAACAGAACCTTTAAGTACTAATATACCAGTTGCAGCATCAAAAGAAACTACATCATTTTTATGTGTAATATTTACATTACCATATTGACCTGGCATTTTCTTACCTGGCATAACTCTACCTGGCCATTCACACATACCAATAGAACCAGTTCTTCTACCCATTCTATGTCCGTGAGATGCTCTACCACCAGCAAAACCATGTCTTTTAACAGCTCCAGCAAATCCTCTACCTTTTGATTTAAAAGTAGATTTAATTACGATACCTTCTACTAATGCAGATGTATCAATATCCCCAGCTTCAGTATTTGCCACATTTAATGTTGCAAATCTATTAAACTCTTTACTTAGGCTATACTTTTTTTGTTGACCTTCAACAGCTTTGTTAAATTTTTTACCATCGCTGTATGCTACAATTGCAACACCATCTGTTACTTCACATACCTTAGTATCAACAAGCTTAACAAGTGTTACAGGCACAGCAGGAACATTAACAGTACGACTCATACCGATTTTTTCTACAATAAATTCCATCTATAACTCCTTTCTACTCTTGACCCATTGATCTAACTTCTACATCAACTTCTGGTGCTAGGTCCAATTTCATTAAACTATCAACTGTATCTGGTGTTGCAGATACGATATCGATCATTCTTGAATGAACTCTAATTTCAAATTGCTCTCTAGCATCTTTGTTAACGTGTGGCGACTTTAAAACAGTGTATCTTCTGAATTTAGTAGGCATTGGAATTGGCCCAATTAATTCAGCACCTGTTCTTTTAACAGCTTCAATAATTGAAGCAACTGAACGATCTAAAACTCTATGATCGTAAGCTTTTAACTTTAATCTAATTTTTTCCATTTTTTTCCTTTAAAGAACTCATTAGAAATAATATAAATTCACATAAATTTATATCACCCTAACCATTGTATGGACGCGGATTATAGCAAAGTTGTAATTAAAAGTCAATATTTAACAGTGGTTTTATGATTTTATTGTGATTTTATTTCCTTTTATAAAGGAAAGTAGTAAGTGATTTTACTACTTATGGAATGATGATGAAATAATACTTAAAAATTCATCTTTTGTTTTTTTCTCTTTTTTAAATATACCTCTTAATGCTGAAGTTACAGTTGTTGAACAAATTTTTTGTACACCTCTCATCTCCATACACATATGTCTAGCATCTATTACAACTGCAACACCTAATGGATTGATCGCATCATTTATTGCATCAGCTATTTGTTCTGTTAATTGCTCTTGTATTTGAAGCCTTCTTGCAAACACATCAACTACTCTTGGTATTTTTGACAAGCCTATTACTTTACCATTGGGAATATATGCAACATGTGCTTTTCCAATAATAGGTAGCATATGATGTTCACAATGGGAATAAAGTTCAATATCCTTTACTATTACCATCTCATCATTACTACTTGTAAAAAGTGCCGACTGTATTATTTTCTTTGGATCTTCCTTATATCCTCCACACATAAACTCCCAGGCTTTTTTTACTCTCTTTGGAGTATCTAATAAACCTTCTCTTGTAGGATCTTCCCCTACATGCATTAATATATCTTTTACTGCTTCTTCCATATTATCTCTTACCTTTATAAAGTTTTTATTATCCAACCACTACCAATTAGTTTGTTTTTATCATAGAAAACTGCAGTTTGACCAATTGCAACACCATATACTGGTGTTTCTAATTTTATAATTGCTATATTGTTATCTATTTTTACTTCACATTTTACTGTTGTACTTCTAAATCTTAGTTTAACATCACATCTAAAAATTAAATCATCTGTAAACATATTTATTTTATCTATCACTACTTCACTTATTGCTAATTGCTCTTTTTTACCAACAGTTATTGTGTTATTTTTTTTATCTTGACTTAATACAAAATGTGGATCATGAGCACCATGTACATAAAAGCCTTTTCTTTTCCCTACTGTATAGTGTAAGTATCCTTTGTGATGTCCTACTATATTTCCTTGCGTATCTAATGTTTTTCCAGGTATGTCAATATTTGTATACATTTTTAATATATCAGTATAAACACCATCTACAAAACATATCTCTTGTGATTCTTTTTTTTGAGCTATATCTGCTAGTTGTGGTATTTTCATAGCTTCAGATTTAATATATTCTTTTGAGTATTTAGACATTGGAAAAATAAGATAAGGTATAACCTCTTTTTTAACTTGTCCTAAAAAATAGCTTTGATCTTTAGATAAATCTTCAGCTTTATATAAAAACTCACCATCTGTTTTAGCATAATGTCCTGTTGCTAAAAAATTAGCATTAAGTTTTTTTGCCTCATCCCACAAAAGACCAAATTTTATTTTAGCATTACATTTAACACAAGGATTTGGCGTAATACCATCTATATAACTTTTTACAAAATAATCATAAACTTCTTTTTTAAATTTATCTGTTAAGTCAAGCACGGTATATTTAATATTTAAAAAAGATGTTACTTTTTCTATAGCTTCAATATTCTTTTTATGATAACCATCAATGGCATCGTGAAGCTTCATATAAATACCTTCAACTTCATATCCCTCATTTTTAAGAAAATATGCTGTCATGCTGCTATCTATTCCACCACTTAGTCCAACTATGATTTTTTTATTTTTTATTGTTTTCATATTTATTATTTCATTTATTTGATTTTTATTAAGATTATATCTAAAAGTTTTAAGAGTGTTATTAAAATGGAGCGGGAGACGAGACTCGAACTCGCGACAATCTGCTTGGAAGGCAGAAGCTCTAGCCAACTGAGCTACTCCCGCATTATTTTAACAATTTAATTATTTACATTTTATGGAGCTTCAGATAGGACTTGAACCTACGACCTGCTGATTACAAATCAGCTGCTCTACCAGCTGAGCTACTGAAGCAATAAAATATTTTTGATGGAGCGGGAGACGAGACTCGAACTCGCGACAATCTGCTTGGAAGGCAGAAGCTCTAGCCAACTGAGCTACTCCCGCATTAAATGCGACAAAAGAATGATGGTGGGTTCAGAAGGATTCGAACCTTCGACCACTCGGTTATGAGCCGAGTGCTCTAACCAACTGAGCTATGAACCCATTGTTTTAGTTATTAAGCAATAATCTTCTCATTTCTTTTGTGTGTGGAATTATAGTAAAATGAATATTAATATTCACTTAAACTCAATTTAATATTTTTCATCAAGTCGTATTTAGTGAAATAGCTGTTTAGAACTTAAATAGTACAGAATTTGACTTTTTCGTTTTTTGGACAAATTGATATAATCATAAAAATAAATATATCCTATATAAAATGGGCTATATCTAGACTTATTAATCACTTATTAATAGCTTTTTTAATATCATAATATTTATCTATACTAATGGAGCTTATATGTTAATAAAATATTTTTTATCATCTTTTCTTATTTTACTATTTTTCAATGGTTGTAGTAGTGGTGAAAGTACACACTCTACTACACAACTTAATGATGTTTTAAGTGCAAGGTTTGTTGATTCTAACGTATCAGGGGTAGAGTATATAAATCAAGATACAAATATAAAAGGTACCACTGATAAAAATGGTTCATTTTCTTATGTAGAAAATACAAAAGTGATTTTTAAAATTGGTGGTATTACACTTGGTGAGATGAATACTACTAATATTCAAAATGACAGTGTCATTTATCCTACAGATATACTAGCCCTAGATATAAATGAAACAAATAATACAAAAACATTAAAACTTATAAGAATGTTGCAATCACTTGATACAGATAACAATCCCTATAATGGTATAGATATAAATTCGAGTATTGCAACACTACTAGAAAATTCGACTTTAGATTTTAGATCCGATTTACTTACTATTGAAGATTTAAACTCAACCCTATCAGATATCAATAAAACTTTTGTTTCACAAGATGATGCATTAATACATTATGAATACACTTTACAATCAAATAATTTAGGTGTAGATACTATTGCACCAATTAAACCAAAAATTCTAACAATATTTCCAAATCAAATCATAACAGAATCTTTTGATTTAAACATAAGTGGTGAAAGAGGTACTACAATATTTGTAAATGATGTTAACACTACCAACAATATTGATATAAATGGTTTAAAAACTATTACTTTAGATACTACAGGAGATAATGGAAATAAATATTTCTCTATAAAACTTAAAGATGATGCTGGTTTTTATAGTGAAGAGGTTAACTTAACTTTATATAAAAATGTAAATATAGCTCCCGTTGGAACATTTACTTCATTTAATACAGATGAAGATATAGAATACATTGGAATTCTTACAGCAACTGATGAAAATAATAACAGTTTGACTTTTAGTAAAATTTCAGACCCAGAGCAAGGAACTTTATTATTTGATAATAATGGTTCATTTACATATACACCTTCACTAAACTTTTATGGTGAAGATTCTTTTTCTTACATTGTTAATGACACTGAATTAAATAGTACTGTTTCAGTTGTTAGTATTTCAATAAATCCTAGTGTAGATAATATAAATGCTATAACACAAACACTAAATACAGATGAAGATACATCATTAGATTTAAATCTTTCAATAATAAATAATAGTTTTGTTAATATTGATGGTTTATCTATATCAAAAATTAAAATTTCTAATCTACCTTCAACAGGCAGTTTAGAAATAAATTCATTAGCTGTATCAATAGATACAAATATATCATCATTAAATTTTAATAAAATAAAATATATACCAATGGTAAATTCAAATACCTCTGATAGCTTTAGCATAATTGCTTTTGATGGTTATAACTGGAGTGATGAAGCATTAGTTAATATAGACATTCAAAGCGTTAATGATAATCCAATAATAAATACAAATAACCAGATAATAGTAAATGAGAATCAAACTAATGCTTTCACAATTGATGCATTTGATATCGAAACTACTAATTTAATATATGGGATAAGTGGAGAGGATGTAAACTATTTTAATGTCAATAGCTCTATAGGTACAGTAACATTTAAAAATGCACCTAATTATCAAGATAAAAATTCATACAATATTACAGTAACTGTTAACGATGGCACAACTACTGTAACAAAAAACATTACAATATCTATATCTAATATTATTGACAATATCATTCCTATAGAACAAATTATTACAATGAATGAAGACGACGTATTTACTTTTGACTCATCCATAATAGCTAATAATTTTACAAATATTGATGATTTAAACATTTCTGAGATAAAAATTTATGCACTACCGACTAATGGTACACTTAAATTAAATGGTATAAACTCAACAATATATCAAAAAATTAGCTCTATTGAATACAGTAGTATTACATATACGCCTAATACAGATTATAATGGTACTGATAGGATAAAAATTAAAGCATTCGATGGTTATGAATGGAGTGATTATGGATACATTGATTTTACTATTACTAATATCAATGATACTCCAGAAATAATTTCTGAAAATAATATTACTGTTGAAGAGAATCAAATAAATGTTGTTACTCTAGAAGTTTCTGATCCAGATAATAATATCTTGACATATGATATTTATGGTGATGATTCAGATTATTTTAATTTTGATACTTCTTCTAATGATATAACATTTAAAAATACACCTAATTATGAAGATAAACAGTTATATCAATTTATTGTATCTGTTAGTGATTCAATCGAGACTGTTACCCAAAACATAACCGTTAATGTAGAAAATGTACCAGAAACAACACCAACGATAAGTAACTTTAGTACAAGCATATATCCAAATGCAATAGACAATATAGAAATTGGTACAATAAATATAATAAGTAGTGGAGATACAGATATAACTTCTATAGAACTAGA